>JBEGSP010000134.1:0-11830 GCA_041179845.1 Pseudomonadota bacterium | reverse complement strand
CCGATAAAGTGGTGCTGGAGTTGCCCGCACCTGCGCAAGGTGTCATCGTTGAGATTGTTAAAGGTGACGGTAGCACCGTAGTCGCTGGCGAGGTGATTGCTCGTATTGATACGGAAGCCTCGGCGTCAGCAGCAGCGCCTGCCGCTGCAGCACCGGCAGCATCGGCGCCACCTGCGCCCGCATCCCAAGCAGCTGCCGCAACTGCAGTACCTATTGCTGCGGCAGCCAGTGGCAGCATCGCCATGCCTGCGGCGGCAAAAATGCTATCTGAAAATAATCTTTCTACAGAGGCTGTTTCCGGTACAGGTAAAGATGGCCGCGTCACCAAAGGTGATGTGATCAATGCCTTGAGTCAACCTAAGCCTGCAGCACCGGCTGCTGCGGCTCCTGCTGCACGTGCAGCGTTGCCTAGTGTTGCAGTACCTAGCTCTGTTGATCTTGGTGATCGCCCTGAGCAGCGCGTGCCTATGAGTCGACTGCGGGCGCGTATTGCAGAGCGCTTGCTTGAGTCGCAATCGACCAATGCCATCTTGACGACCTTCAACGAGGTCAACATGCAGCCGGTAATGGATTTGCGGAATAAGTTCAAAGATAAATTTGAAAAAGAACACGGTGTGAAGATGGGATTCATGTCCTTCTTCGTTAAAGCTGCCGTTGCGGCTTTGAAAAAATACCCTGTTCTGAATGCCTCTATCGATGGTAACGATGTCGTGTATCACGGTTATTTCGATATTGGTATTGCCGTTGGTTCGCCACGTGGTTTGGTGGTGCCGATTTTGCGCAATGTCGATCAAATGAGCATCGCCGACATAGAGAAAAAAATTGGCGAGTTTGGTCAAAAGGCGAAAGACGGTAAGTTGACATTAGATGATCTGACTGGCGGCACGTTCTCCATATCGAACGGTGGTGTATTTGGCTCGATGCTTTCAACGCCGATTATCAATCCACCGCAGTCAGCGATTTTAGGTGTACACGCAACTAAAGATCGTGCCGTCGTTGAAAATGGTCAGATTGTGATTCGGCCAATGAACTATCTCGCGATGTCGTATGACCATCGCTTGATTGATGGACGTGAAGCGGTGCTCGGCTTGGTGGCGATGAAAGAAACGCTCGAAGATCCGGCACGACTCTTACTCGATCTGTAAGGGGCGGCCATGTCAAAAAGTTTTGATGTTGTTGTCATCGGCGGTGGCCCGGGCGGCTACATCGCTGCCATTCGTGCTGCGCAATTAGGCATGTCGGTAGCATGTATCGACGAATGGAAAAATGAAAAAGGTGGCCCTGCGCCCGGTGGTACGTGTACCAATGTAGGGTGCATACCGTCTAAGGCTTTATTGCAATCGTCCGAGCATTACGAACATGCATCGCATGGAATGGCCGAGCACGGCGTTGACATCAAAGGCGTTAAGCTCAATCTTGCTCAAATGTTGGGCCGTAAAGATAGCGTTGTTAAGCAAAACAATGACGGCATTCTGTATCTGTTCAAAAAGAATAAAGTCAGTTTTTTTCACGGCAGAGGTTCATTTGCTAGTGCCGATGCGCAAGGCTACCAAATTGCGGTTAGTGGAGCATCGGCAGAGACGCTGACTGCGAAGCACGTCGTTATCGCCACCGGTTCTATTCCACGCGAATTACCTGGTGCACCGTTTGATGAGAAGCAGATTCTGTCGAACACAGGCGCATTGGCCATAGATGCAGTGCCTAAACGATTAGGTGTCATTGGCGCGGGTGTGATTGGTTTGGAAATGGGTAGCGTGTGGCGTCGTTTAGGTTCAGAGGTCACCATACTTGAAGCCATGCCGGTATTTTTAGGCGCTGTCGACGAGACCGTTGCAAAAGAAGCGCACAAGCTCTTCCTGAAGCAAGGTCTCGCGATAGAGATGGGTGTAAAAATTGGCGCCATCAAGAACGGTAAAGAAGTCAGTGTTGAGTATGTCGATACGCAAGGTAAAGAACACAAAGCGTTGTTCGATAAACTCATCATTTCTATCGGACGTATTCCTAACACCATCGGTCTTTCGCCGGAGGCTGTGGGATTAAAACTTGATGAGCGTGGTTTCATCGCAGTCGATGATCAATGTCACACTAGTTTGCCAAATGTGTGGGCGGTGGGTGATGTGGTGCGTGGCCCGATGTTGGCGCATAAAGCCGAAGAAGAGGGTGTGGCGGTAGCGGAGCGCATCGCAGGGCAACATGGTCATGTGAATTTCGGCACCATTCCGTGGGTGATTTACACATCCCCTGAGATTGCGTGGGTGGGAAGAACTGAACAACAACTCAAAGCAGACGGTGTTGCTTACAAGTCGGGCAGTTTCCCGTTCTTGGCGAATGGTCGTGCTCGTGCTCTGGGGGACACCTCAGGTTTGGTGAAGTTTTTAGCCGATGCTAAGACGGATGAAATTTTAGGTGTGCATATTGTCGGGCCGATGGCGTCAGAGTTGATTTCTGAAGCGGTGGTGGCGATGGAGTTTCGGGCGTCTGCAGAAGATATTGCACGTATCTGCCATGCGCATCCGACCTTATCGGAAGCCACCAAGGAAGCAGCGCTGGCCGTCGATAAGCGCGCACTTAATTTCTGATCCTGCCAGTGCGATGCTCTCGTACTGGCATGCCTTCACATAACGACGCATAAGGTGGTCATCATGACGCCTTTGTGATTGCGAAACCTTCCTATGAACGTTCGCGAATTCTACGAAAAAATTCTGGCTGATCGAGGTTATCAATCTGACCCTGCGCAATTGATGGCAGTGGACAGGTTGCAACGAGCTTACGATGAGTGGGCAGATTATCTATCGCGTCGCTCTAGCCGGCTAAGACGTATGCTGCTACATCCTGATTTGCCTCGAGGTATGTACTTGTGGGGCGGTGTGGGTCGCGGTAAATCATTTTTAATGGATAGCTTTTACGCAGTGATACCGCTGAAGCGTAAGACACGCGTTCATTTCCATGAGTTCATGCGTGATGTGCATCGGGCGCTCGATGAAGAAAAAAATGTAGAAAATCCATTAGACCTCGTTGCTGCAAAAATTGCGCGTCGCTTCCGTCTTATTTGCTTTGACGAATTTCATGTGTCCGATATCGCTGATGCGATGATTTTGTATAACTTGATGCAAGCCTTGTTTGACCGCGGCGTGTGTTTTGTTATTACCTCAAACTATCATCCCGACGGGCTGTATCCGGATGGCTTGCATAGAGATCGCATGTTGCCTGCCATAGAACTTTTAAAATCAAAGTTAGATGTTTTGAATGTGGATGGGGGCATTGATTACCGCCGACGGGTAATGCAGCAGGTGGAGGCGTATAAAACGCCCTTGGGTACGGCGGCTGACAGTGCGCTATTGCATGCATTTGTGTCGATTGCCGAGGCAGGTGAGGAAGAGCCCAGAATCACGATAGAATCACGGGAGTTTCGCTGCGTACGGCGTGCGGGTGGCGTGGTATGGTTTGATTTTGCGACCTTATGTGGTGGTCCGCGCTCACAAAATGATTATCTGGCTATCGCGACGCGCTTTCACACAGTGATTTTGTCAGATGTGCCACGCATGACTTCGGAGATGGCTTCTGAGGCTAGGCGTTTTACCTGGTTAATTGATGTGTTGTATGACCACCGTATAAAATTAATCATGTCGGCGGCGGTGTCTGCCGATTTGCTTTATACCGAAGGTTTGATGTCTAACGAATTCCATCGCACCGTGTCGAGAATTATGGAAATGCAATCAAAAGAGTACAAAGAAAGTATGCGATTGAGCTCTGCAACGGCGAGTATGGTCTGAGGAATAGAATGAAACTTACCCAGTGGTCTAGCAAGACCTCAATAACGTTTTTTTTCCTGTTGCAGTGTGCCGTCAGCGCAGTGAGTGCAGAGATTATCGAGCAGGCATTATTGGATCACTATCCGGCGGGATCCATCAATGCGGTTGCTGCCGCGCGGACAGCCTTGACCGATGTTGATTTGGTTCGTAAAGCAGTTGAGCAACGCTTCGCTGAAGGCCGAGCTGAGTGCATGAATAAATTTTTTATGACGCGTTGCGTGGATGAAGCCAAAGAGATTCGTCGCGCTGCGTTACATAGTATTCGTAAGATCGAAGTAGAGGCCAATGCGTTTCTACGCAAGGATAGAGCAGCAGAGCGCGAACGCACGATTGCTGAACGGCAGAGCCGTTCAGCGCGTCCACTGGGTACACCATCGATACCGATCTCTGGGGCAGCACGTGATAGCAGTAATACTGCACCGGAATCAACGGTTAACCCGTCTCCTCAACCTGAGAAACCTTGATGGATGCGGACGACGTCAAGGTTAGAGTAGTTGAGTTGGAAATCGAGCATCGCGATCTCGATACAGCGATTGAATTACTGAATGAATCGTTAACCGTTGATGCGCTTCAGCTTCAGAGATTAAAAAAACGTAAGTTGCAACTTAAAGACCAGATCATTCAACTTAAGATGCAACTCATCCCAGATATTCCTGCGTGAGTATGAATAGCTTTATATCGCTGCAATGATTTACAGAGTCCGGTTGTTTTTGCAGGTCTAGTGTATGGCGCCTATCATAATGATCCGGATTTCGTTTGACTGATCTCACCCCACATTCCACTTCCGAAGAGACAGCCGGCATTCATGATGCCGAGATTAATGATCTGTTTTCTGCTTCGGGCACGCTTGCCAAAGGAATCGAAGGATTTCGGCCGCGACAATCGCAAACCGATATGGCGCGAGCGGTTGCCGATGCCATCCAAAACCGAAGCACGTTGTTAGCTGAAGCGGGCACCGGAACGGGTAAAACCTTCGCCTATCTTGTGCCAGCGCTGCTGTGGGGCGGTAAGGTCATTATCTCGACCGGGACTAAAAATCTTCAAGACCAACTTTTTCTGCGTGATATTCCGATAGTTCGGCAGGCCATGAATGCGCCGGTGACCGTGGCTTTACTCAAAGGTCGTGCTAATTATCTGTGTCACTTCCATCTCGAGCGTACACAGCAAAATGGACGACTGACATCGCGCGATGATGTGGGCTATCTGCGCGACATATCCCGATTTATTAAAACGACGTCGAGTGGTGACAAAGCTGAGTTATCGCGTGTTCCAGAAAATGCATTAATTTGGAATTTAGTCACATCGACTCGCGATAATTGTTTGGGTGCCGAATGTACCTACTACCAAGATTGTTTCGTGATGAAGGCGCGCAAAGAAGCTCAGCAAGCTGATGTGGTTGTGGTTAATCACCATTTATTTTTTGCTGATGTGGCGTTAAAAGATACGGGCGTTGCTGAATTACTGCCGACGGCAAATACGGTGATTTTTGATGAAGCCCATCAGTTACCCGATACGGCGACTTTATTTTTTGGCGATACGGTGTCCACATCGCAAGTGATGGAGCTGTGTCGAGATGTATTGGCAGAAGGCTTAACTCACGCGCGCGATGGAGCAGATTGGGGTGCAGTAGTAAGCACCGTTGAAAAAGCGGCGCGCGATTTGCGACTGACTTTTCCATCTGAAGGTACGCGGCTTGCACTGGAACAGATTGCGCAAAGCAGTCCTTTTTTCCCAGCCCTCGAGCACCTAAAATCTATGATGAAGCAGTTGGCAGAGGTGTTGTCTTCACAGGCAGAACGAGCCGAGACAATAGAGCAGTGTCGAGTACGTACGATTGAACTCACTGCACAACTTGAAGCGTGGAACCATGTGGGTCTAGTCGATGCGCATGCTGCCAAGGTGTTGTGGGTAGAAGCCTTTTCACAAGCATTGCAGTTACATCAAACGCCGCTCTCGATTGCCCCGATTTTTAGTAAGCAGCGTGAAGGACCACCCCGTGCGTGGATATTCACATCCGCAACGCTCGCGGTAAAAAATGATTTCTCGCACTACACCGATCAACTAGGTTTAAGTGACGAACCTGCAAAATCCTGGCCAAGTCCGTTTGACTATGCCAATCAGGCGCTGCTGTACGTGCCTGCACATCTTCCGCCACCGAATTCTCCGGGATATACCGATGCGGTGGTAGATGCTGCATTACCAGTTATCGAGGCAGCCGGTGGCCGTGCTTTTGTACTGTGTACAACGCTCAGAGCGGTTAAGCGTGTCGCTGAGCGTTTGCGTGAAATATTTGAACAGAAAAAATATAGCTGGCCGCTGTTGGTTCAGGGCGAGTTGGGCCGTACTGAATTACTTTCACAATTTCGTGCATCAGGTAATGCGGTATTGGTTGGAAGCCAGAGTTTTTGGGAAGGTGTTGATGTACGCGGTGATGCTTTGTCGGTGGTGATTATTGATAAGTTACCGTTTGCACCACCGGATGATCCTGTACTTGCAGCACGTATCGCTGAGATGGAAAAACGCGGCCTGAATGGTTTTATGAATCATCAGCTACCCGAAGCGATCATCAACCTAAAACAAGGTGCTGGTCGTTTAATACGTGATGAAAATGATCGCGGTGTTTTAATGATTTGTGATTCACGACTTATCTCCAAACCCTATGGCCGACGAATATGGCAGAGCCTCCCGCCGTTTAGGCGCACTCGAGAAATAGGTACAGTGCAGCAGTTTCTGAGCGGCAGTCCTATTTCAGCTCAAACAGAAGCTTAGGGGGATGCTGATGGCAGTTATGAGATAGCAACTCAAGGTGATCGACGGATTGAACGCGAACAGGGTAGATTAGTTGTGATCCTCCGGATATTTCGCCAGCGAGTGCTGGCAAAGCGCTACACAATTTCTCGGATCTGAGCATGTCAATGGAGTACTCGTTAAGCTAAGAATTTGTGGTCCTGTGTTCAGGTAAAATCTCGTTCATGAAAATTCTAATCAGTAATGACGATGGTTATTTGGCACCAGGCATCAATGCTCTGGCCGATCAACTGGCGACCATTGCTGAGATTGTGGTGGTGGCTCCCGATAGCAATCGTTCCGGTTCGTCGAACTCCCTGACCCTGGACCGGCCCTTACGCGTCATGCGCGCTGCCAATGGTTTTTACTCAATTAATGGCACCCCGAGCGACTGTGTTCACATCGCATTGACGGGCATGCTGGAAGAAAAACCCGACATGGTGGTCTCGGGTATTAATCAGGGGCAGAATATGGGCGACGACACGTTGTACTCCGGTACCGTTGCGGCTGCCACAGAAGGTTTCTTATTTGGCATTCCCGCCATTGCTTTTTCTCAAGTGGATTACGGTTGGGGCAATTTGGATGCCGCCGCCCGCGCGGCCAAAGATTTTGTGATGCGTCGACTGGATCAATTAGATCGTCCGATTCTTTTGAATGTGAACATTCCGAATTTGCCCTACGAAGATTTGCAGCGAGTCGTGCCGACGCGGCTGGGCAAGCGCCACGAATCGGAAGCGGTTATTAAAACGCTTGACCCGCATGGCAATGAGATTTTTTGGATCGGGCCACCGGGTAAAGCAAAAGATGCCGGTGAGGGTACCGATTTTCATGCAACCGCTAACGGCTGTATTTCGGTCACACCCTTGCAGATAGAGTTGACTCACACGAGTCAACTTGAACGGCTAAGGCAGGCACTCGCATGAGTCAGGGCCACGAGCCACCTAAAAAGCGTTTTCCTTTAACGCTGGATTTGGTTACTGGCACCGCTGATCGTAAGCGCTCATCAACCGCTCCCCGTTTAAATAGCTTGCAAACAGCAACGCGTAATGCAGCTAAACACGCGCCTGAATCTAAAATTGTTACATCACCCAGCCCAACAGTGCGGCCACAAAACACTCCGGCCATGACTAAGCTTGCGCCGACAGTTATACAACCAAGGTCGACTAACTCGCCTCTGGTATCGGATGCCGTTCGCAAGGCAATGATTCAACGACTGGCGCAGCAAGGTATTAAAGATGCCAAGGTACTCGCGGCGATGGAAGCTGTGCCGCGCCATATGTTTATCGAACCTGGTTTAGCAAGTCAGGCGTACATCGATGCCTCTTTACCGATTGGTTATCATCAGACGATATCGCAGCCTTACATCGTGGCACGCATGATCGAAGTACTACGTGATGGCATTGAAGGAAAAATGTCGCGCGTGTTAGAGATTGGTACGGGCTGCGGTTATCAAGCAGCGGTGTTAGCGCAGGTGGCTGAGCAGGTGTATTCGATAGAGCGTATCCGGCCACTGCATGAACAAGCACGGAATAATTTACGATCATTACTTATACCGAATCTCCGCTTGCATTATGGCGATGGGATGTTGGGCTTGCCACAGGTTGGTTCGTTCGATGGCATTATTCTGGCTGCGGCAGGTATGGAGGTACCTCAGGCATTGCTAGATCAGATGGCCATTGGTGGCAGGTTGGCAGCGCCAGTAGGCACTAAAAATCAAGAGTTGCGTTTGATTCGTCGCGTTCGTAGAAATGAATGGACTACCGAGACGCTTGAGCGTTGCCATTTTGTTCCGCTACGACCGGGCACGTTTGGTTAAGCAGATGCTTCATTAGGATGACGAGACAATGATGACCCACCACCAGGGAAAATTACTGATAGGCGTAGTGATTACGTTGCTCACTGGATGCGCTGAGCTAGCCTCGAATGCACCAATTGACGATAGAACAGAATCGCGCGACAAAGTAGTAGCGCAAAAACCAAAACCAGCGGAGCCGCAAGTCGTCGATCCTCCAGGATTTTATACCGTCAAAAAAGGCGATAATCTGATGAAGATCGCGCTTCAATTTAATCAAAATTGGCGTGATATTGTTGATTGGAATAGCCTAGCCAATCCCAACGATATTAAAGTCGGTCAAGTGTTGCGCGTAGCTCAATTAGATGGAGCGCAGTTATCAGCAGTACCCACTGATCGGATGGAGATCAAGCCATTAGATACTCGTCCAGTACCCGCTATTCCTTCAATAAAGTCACTCCCATTGGGTAATAAGTTAGCTTACTCAGAGCAGGTGTGGGCAGATATGCAGCGTGGCGATGCAGCGCCTGCGCGTTCCTTAGAGGCCCCGCGTAAGCCGGTTGAAAATACAGCGGCAGCGTCTAAATTTAGCTGGCCCACAGAGGGCAAAATCATCAGCACCTTTGACCCAACCCGAAAAGGTATTGATATTGCCGGTCAACTCGGCCAGCCCATCACGTCGGCTGGTGATGGCACGGTGCTCTACGCAAAAAATATGCGTGGCTATGGCAATCTGGTGATACTCGATCATAACGATGGTTTAGTGACAGCCTATGCCCACAATAAAACTATCTTGGTAAAAGAAGGGCAAACCGTAACGCGAGGCCAAAAGATTGCTGAGATGGGTAATTCCGATACTGATGCGGTGAAGTTGCACTTTGAAGTGCGGCAGATGGGTAAACCCGTTGACCCCTTAGGTATGTTGCCCGGCCGCTAAATGACTGCTTTCCAGATCGTCAAGTGTGACGCGGTGCTATTGAATGCATTCACTATCTGTCGAGGTGCTGTGCTGTGATACCGGTACTTGTATTCGACATTGAGACGATTCCGGATGTACAGGGCTTGCGCGCTCTAAATGGTCATGATTCTTCTGTTACGGATACCGAAGTGGCCACAGCAGCTTTCTCTGCGCGCAGAGAAAAAACAGGCTCCGATTTTTTGCAACATCACCTTCATCGTGTAGCAGCTATTTCTTGTGTGTTTCGCGACAACGAAGGATTTCGCGTTCGTTCGTTAGGTTCGCTTGACGACAGCGAAGAAAAACTATTACTCGATTTCTATAAAGTTATTGATCGTTACACGCCGCAACTCGTGTCATGGAATGGTGGTGGCTTTGATTTGCCCGTGTTGAATTACCGTGCGCTGATTAACGGCGTAACAGCGTCACGTTTTTGGGAGCAGGGTGAGGAAGACCGTGATTTCAAATGGAATAATTATCTTTCGCGCTATCACACGCGTCATTTAGATCTGATGGATCATTTGGCGATGTATACAGGGCGTGCCAATGCTCCGTTAGATGATCTGGCCAAGCTTTGCGGTTTTCCTGGAAAAATGGGCGTTGACGGCTCACAGGTTTGGGCACTGTATCAACAAGGTCGTTTAGCCGAAATTCGCGACTACTGCGAAACCGATGTCGTGAATACTTACCTCGTTTATTGTCGCTATCAACTCATGCGAGGCCAACTAACGCGAGCAGCGTTTGACGCTGAGATAGATCTGGTTCGTCGTTCACTCGCCGAGATCGATGCGCCGCACTGGAAAGAGTATCTCGCAGCCTGGCCACCGGTTGCAAATTAATAGCGCGGCCAGCCAGACGTTACAATTCACCGCTTTACGCTAAGTTCTTGATCCTCTGGCCGCTTTCGATGGCCTATCAGCTCTTACGCAACGTTTAAAAATATTACCCTATGGATGATCTACTAAAGATTGAATCACTCGATATGGAAGCGCGTGGCGTCGGTCACCTCACCAATGAGGATGGCAGCGCAGGCAAAGTCATTTTTGTCGAAGGCGCTCTTCCCGGCGAACGCGTGCGATTCAAGTCGTATCGGCGCAAGCCCAAATGGGAAATCGCAGATATGACCGAGCTCTTGCATGAATCATCGATGCGAGTTCGCCCTAAATGCCAGTATTTCGGCATCTGCGGTGGTTGCGCTATGCAGCATGTAGAAGCGTCAGCGCAAGTCGCAATTAAACAAAGAGTGTTGGAAGATAATTTTCATCACATCGGCAAAGTAAATGCAGAGACTATGCTGAGACCCGTGCAGGGTCCTAGCTGGGGTTATCGTTTTCGTGCGCGTCTCTCTGTGCGCTATGTCGCAAAAAAAGGCGGGATATTAGTCGGCTTTCATGAGCGCAGATCGAGTTTTGTCGCCGATATGAAAAGCTGTCAGGTGCTTCCATCCAAAATCTCGGCAATGCTAGTACCTTTGCGCACCTTGATTGAAGGATTATCAATTCGCGAGCGTTTACCGCAAATCGAGCTGGCCGTTGGTGAGAATGAATCCGGCATGATGATTGCGATGGTTTTGCGTGTGCTCGACCCACCTAGCGAGAGTGATTGTCAGCAGTTCAGAGAATTTGCGGATCAATGGAAGGTCCAATGGTGGTTGCAATCAAAAGGTCCCGATACGGCGGTGCCTTTTTATCCATTAGGTGCTGAGCTGCAGTATCTGCTGCCTGAATTTGGTATTCGTATGCCGTTTAAGCCCACAGATTTTACTCAGGTCAATCATCAGATTAATCGCGTTTTGGTTGATCGCGCATTACGGCTTTTAGATGTGCAGCCTACAGATAGAGTTGCCGATTTATTTTGTGGATTAGGTAATTTCACATTGCCCTTAGCAACCAAGGCTAGAGAAGTGGTGGGTATTGAGGGCAGCGAAACACTCACCGAGCGCGCTCAGAATAATTCAAAAATTAATGGGCTTGAGAGTAAGACCCAATTTTTAAGTCGTAATCTATTTGAGATAACAGTCGACGATATCAAAGCCTTAGGTCGTTTTGATCGCATGCTGATTGATCCGCCACGCGAAGGGGCGATGGAAGTGTGTAAGGCCTTAGTGAGTATGCTGCAAACGGATCCTGATCTCATGCCGCAGCGTATCGTGTATGTATCGTGTAATCCGGCTACGCTGGCACGTGATGCGGCCGAACTAGTGCATAGCGGTGCTTATCATTTATCTCAGGCCGGTGTGGTTAATATGTTTCCTCATACTGCGCACGTTGAATCGATGGCGGTATTTGATAGAGTTCGCTAATTCGTTGGCATCCAGCAATAAAAAAGCGCCGATTTTTGATCGGCGCTTTCATAATCAATACAAACACACGAGTGAGTCTGTATCCAAGATCTAGTTAATCGCGCTCGCCACCCAAAATACCTAGCAGCGCAAGCAGATGCACAAAGATGTTGTAGATGTCGAGATAAATAGCGAGAGTC
>JBEGSP010000133.1:0-4252 GCA_041179845.1 Pseudomonadota bacterium | reverse complement strand
GTAGAAAAAGGCATGGATGCTGACACCAAACTACTTTTTGTCTACTTCAATCGCGGTCTGGCTCTACCCGACTCCACTATAGAACTTTGGGAAAGACTCAACGGATTCATGCAATGGCTGGAATTGATCGCAAGCGATAACAGCCACCAAATTCTGTAATGCTTAGCGCTAATGCTAGCAGTACGGGCATGACTTATAATCTGTAAAAACTCAATAACAAATCCATCCGGAGACTCGCATGACCCTCCCTGCTGCACTATCGAATTTACGTATCCCCGTCATTGGCTCCCCTTTATTTATCGCTAGCTGCCCAGAATTAGTGATCGAACAATGCAAAGGTGGCATCGTTGGTTCATTTCCTGCATTGAATGCGCGTCCAGCCGAGATGCTGGATCAGTGGATACGTCAGATTAAAAAAGCATTGGATGATCACAAGAAGGCCCATCCAAATGCCATCATCGGTCCGATCGCCGTCAACCAAATTGTGCACCAATCGAACGACCGTCTTGCGCATGATGTCGAAGTCTGCGTAAAACATCAGATACCTATCATCATTTCTTCGTTGCGCGCACCTCCTAAAGAAATGCTAGATGCGATTCATAGCTACGGCGGTATCGTCATGCACGACATTATCTCTATACGGCACGCACAAAAAGCCCTTGAGGCTGGCGTTGATGGGTTAATTTTGGTCGCCTCTGGTGCGGGCGGTCATGCAGGTGGACTCTCGCCATTTGCTTTAGTGGGTGAGATACGTAAATTTTTTCAAGGTCCGATTGCTTTGTCGGGATCAATTGCGAATGGTGACGGCATTCTCGCGGCGCAATCCATGGGAGCTGATTTTGCTTACATAGGATCGCGTTGGTTAGCAACGCAAGAAGCGAACACCAGCGAAGAGTATCGTCAGGCGATTGTGGAATCGAGTGCGGCAGATATCGTTTACACCAATCTATTTACCGGTGTACATGGCAACTACTTGAAAAAATCGATCATTAAAGCCGGTCTTGATCCAGACAATTTGCCCGAAGCGGATAAATCCAGCATGAGCTTTTCAAGTAGCAATAACACCAAAGCGTGGCGTGATATCTGGGGCGCAGGTCAAGGCGTGGGTTTGATGACCGATGTACCAACCACAGCCGAAGTCATCGATCGATTGAGTAAAGAATACGTCGCGGCTCGTGCACGTGTTATGGCAACGCCATATCCACGTTCGTAAAAGGACATATTGCAGTAAATGCCGTCAGTTCGCAGGTTCGATATTTACTAATTTATCACCTTCGATCTTGACGGCGCCAGCTCTCTTGAGTTGCGTCACTGTCCAATACGCTAAATGGATTTCTCCGTAACTCAAGTGACGTCGGTTAGCGACGCTAATTAACGGCACGCTGGCGAGTAGTTTGGGTACCTCAGACAACTTAACGCGCTGTTTATCCATCAGCAAAAATTTTGTCAGCACCTTAATCCCATTCTGCGCATTGCGCAGAGGATCAGCTTCAAGATAATTCAACCGTGAATGGGCCGCCTCAATCGCTTCTTGTACTTGAGTAAACGGCCTGCCGTGACCGGGAATGACTAAACGCACATCCATCGCCTCTATCATATCTAGGGTGTCGCGCGTTTCTTTAAACCCCGCCCAACTATCTAGCGCCGGAAAAATCACGCCAAAACCTTTTTCCCAAAGCGCATCTGCAGAAAGCAAAATCCCGTGCTTTTCACAAAATAAAATATAGGAATACGGATGATGTCCCGGTGCGCAATGCACTACCCAATCCATTCCTCCGAGACGTATTTTTTGATTCGCTTTGACACTATCATCTGCACGAAATTTATCGCAACGCTGACCAGTCGCTTTAAAGGTCAGCAGACGTGTTTCCCAATTTTCTACTCGCCGCAATTCTGCTTCAGGGACAGAGGTACGAACATTGGGATAGGTCTCTTGCAAAATGCGGTTACCGCCGCAATGATCCGAATGCAGATGTGTGTTGTAAATCGCATCCAGTGGTCGCCCCGCTAGCAATGCTTGCACCAGTTGCAAAGTTTGTTCTTCGTGGCTTTTATAACCGGTATCGACAATCGCCGTTCTTTCATCGTCGATAAAAACAATATTGTTCGATGAGAGCCAACCCCTCTCGAGCACATGCATACCTTTTGGAAGCTTCATGACTGTACCTTGCGATCAAGGGTTGTGTGATCTGCCATTAAAAAAAATGGCTGCGAGCTGAAATCAACGTGCGATAAGGATTGTGCATCGACTTTGTCTCGTGATGCTGCAGACTGGCTACGTTAAGCTACGTCTACGCTTGATTTCCTGCCAGATCGCGAATTTCTTTGATTCCGATGCAACGCCCCAATCGATAATTTCATCAATCGTACGATGGCAACCCTTGCACAAGCCAGAATTACTATCCATGTGGCAAATACCTATGCATGGTGTAGGAAAGGGACCTTCATGCTTGAGTGGATCGAAATGCTGTAAATCTTGCTGAGTACTCACCGGATCACACTCCCGCGCGCTGTTTTTTTTCAGCCAGCTTGAGATGAAATTTATCGGCGATGATCACTGCACGTTCGTGCTCACCCTCGCTGATTTTATCCAAGCCATCCCACGCTTCTACTTTAAAACGTACACGTCGACCCTCGACAGCAATCACTTCACCACGTATGGTGAGTTGCATACCCGGTGGAGTCGCTGCCAAATGAGAAAAGCTGACATGCACACCCAAACTTTGTTCGCGCGGCCAATCAACGTAAGGCATGATGCCTTGAGTGCACGCCAACTCCATCAAGCCCACCATATAACCAGTAGCTAATACCGCCGGCATATCGTTCGCAAAGGCCGTGTGATGACCAAACAGCTCAGGAACCAAACCTTTATCAGGCACGGTGGTTTGCCATTCAAATTGAATACCCGGTTGTAGTTCTGGACTCATCACTTGCCTCGTATCTTTATCATGCTGCCACCGTATTTTTATGCAGCACGCTTACTCGCTATCGCCGTACCTGCACGACTGGATGACTGACGGCCCAGATGCGTCGAAATAAATTGGCCTGCTTCAACCACTGCATCGAGTGAAATACCTGTCTCAATACCTAAACCCTGCATCAGGTACAACACGTCTTCGGTTGCTACGTTACCTGTCGCTCCTTTGGCATAAGGACAGCCACCTAAACCAGCAACCGATGAATGATAGATCGACACACCTACTTCTAATGCGGCGTAAATATTTGCCAAGGCTTGACCATAGGTATCGTGAAAATGACCCGAGAGCTGATCTAATGGAAATTCACGTGCCGCATGCTCGAATACACGTCTAACTTTTCCTGCGGTTGCCACACCGATGGTGTCCGCAATATCGATTTCATCGCATCCCAAATCACGCATGCGTCTAACCACATCCGTTGCAGCTTCCGCAGTAACCTCACCTTGATACGGGCAACCCAACGCGCAACTCACACTACCGCGTAAACGTAAGCCGTGCTGTTTCGCAGCGTTAGCTACGTCGCGAAATCGTTCTATCGATTCAGCGATAGAACAGTTAATGTTTTTTTGTGAAAAAGCTTCCGATGCAGCACCAAAAATCACCACTTCATCCACCCGCGCTGCGAGTGCCGCCTCGAAGCCCTTCATATTCGGTACCAATGCCGAATAAATCGTACCCGGTTTGCGAGAGATGGCATTCATCACATCCGTTGAGGTCGCCATTTGCGGCACCCACTTAGGAGAAACAAAGGACGCTGCCTCAATATTTGGAAATCCCGCAGCAGTCAAACGATTCACCAAATCGATTTTTATCTCAGCAGCGATCGTTTGCTTTTCGTTTTGTAAGCCATCACGTGGGCCGACCTCCACAATCTTTACTGCCTTAGGTAATCCGGTGGTGCTCATGCATTCTCCTGATGAATAAACGTGAGCAGTTGCGCACCTTCGGCGACCTGATCGCCAACAGCATACAGCATCTCAGCAATACTACCTTTAGCGGGAGCACTAATCGTGTGCTCCATTTTCATAGCTTCCATAATGAGTAGCGGCGTACCTTTATCCACCACCACGTCAGGCGCTACTAACAAGCTCACAATCTTGCCTGGCATAGGTGCGGTCAATCGGCCAGCCTCAGCTTCGTGTTCACCGGCATGCGCAATCGGATCACGCCAAAGCAGCTGCCAATGATGGCCTTCATAAAACACATGAAACATTTCACCTGCACGAACCACATGCGCGACTATTTTTTTTCCATCAACACAACACAGTAAATGT
>JBEGSP010000132.1:0-16052 GCA_041179845.1 Pseudomonadota bacterium | reverse complement strand
CTTCGGTGACTTTCACTACGTCGGATTCCAATCGATGTCGTTCTGCATAAACTTCAACGTTCACAGTGATTGATGTTGTACCTGTCTTTATGATCTTTGCATAAAAAGAAAGCAAATCTCCCACAAACACAGGCTGTTTAAAAACAAACGAATTAACAGCCACCGTTCCTACTCGTCCATTAGCACGCCGAACTGCGGGTACGGCAGCTGCCAAGTCGACCTGTGACATGATCCATCCCCCAAACACATCACCGTGAATATTTGCATCGGATGGCATAGGCATGACTCGTAATGTAGGCATACCTTCAGGCAGGCGAGTTAATTCAGCGTTGTTCATTGCATTTCCTTTCATCGCTTCGATAGGCTAGTGATTTAAACGATAAAATACCAGAGCTACAGCAAAACGTAAGAATTCCGTCGTTCATCCTTTCTGGTCCTCCCTGCCATGCGCCACCACTCAAGCCGCCCCATAGACGCACCCGCCAATCAGGCGACGCGCGACGATTGGACCACGTTGAAAACACTACTTCCTTATCTGTTGGAATGGAAATGGCGTGTCTTGTTTGCACTTCTCAGTTTGGTAGCCGCCAAGATGGCTAACGTCGGAGTGCCATTAGTACTCAAACAGCTCATCGATAAACTGGCACCCTTGCCGGGTAATCCAGCCTATGCATTGGTCGTTCCCATTGGATTACTAGTCGCGTATGGATTGTTGCGCTTGTCCGCAACAGTATTTACGGAGTTGCGTGAATTTTTCTTTGCTAGGGTCACGCAGCGAGCCGTCAGAACGATTGCACTTAAAGTTTTTCGGCATTTGCATGCGCTGTCATTACGGTTTCATTTAAACAGACAAACTGGTGGCGTAACTAGGGATATCGAGCGCGGTACGCGTGGCATTTCTTCGCTGGTTTCTTACACCCTTTTTAGTATCTTGCCGACCATCGTAGAAATTACTTTGGTACTAGGTTACTTAAGTTTTCAGTACGACATCTGGTTTTCTGTGATTACTATTGTTGCCTTGGTGACGTATGTGATTTTTACCATACTCATTACGGAATGGCGAACTCATTTTCGTCGGACGATGAATGATTTAGATTCTAAAGCTAGTACCAAAGCGATAGATTCATTACTTAACTACGAAACCGTAAAGTATTTTGGTAACGAGGAATACGAAGCGAGTCGATATGATCAAGGGTTGCAAAACTATGAACGCGCAGCAGTACGGTCACAAACATCACTGACTTTACTTAATACGGGTCAGTCATTAATTATTGCGATTGCCGTCACGCTCATACTCTGGCGCGCAACGCTGGGCGTCACTAATGGCAGCATGACCCTGGGTGATCTGGTGTTAGTCAACGCCTTTATGATTCAGCTATACATCCCGCTAAATTTTCTTGGGGTGCTCTATCGCGAGATTAAGCAAAGTCTGGCTGACATGGAGAAAATGTTTGCGCTATTGGATCAGCATCGTGATGTGGCGGATGCAACAAACGCGCAATCACTATCCTTGGCTTCAGCGAAGCTACAGTTTAGTCATGTTGATTTTAGTTATGAATCAAATCGCCAAATATTATTTGACATTGATTTTGTGGTTTCAGCAGGAACTACCACCGCTGTTGTCGGGCATAGCGGCTCTGGCAAATCGACGCTAGCGCGCTTGCTGTTTAGATTTTACGATGTGAATAGCGGCGCTATTTTGATTGATGGCCAAGACATTCGCCAGGTAACACAAATCTCGCTAAGAAATGCCATAGGTATAGTTCCGCAAGACACGGTCCTGTTTAATGATAGCATTGCTTATAACATAGCTTATGGCCGACCCGGAGCATCTCAAGATGAGATCATCGCAGCAGCAAAAGCGGCTTACATTCATGACTTTATTGTTAGTTTGCCAGATGGTTATGAAACAACCGTAGGAGAACGCGGCCTTAAATTGTCAGGCGGTGAAAAACAGCGCGTAGCTATTGCGCGTACCTTACTCAAAAATCCTGCAATCTTAGTATTCGACGAAGCGACTTCAGCACTAGATTCTCAAGCTGAGCAAGCCATACAGTTGCAACTGAAGGAAATTGCGCGTAATCGTACAACATTAGTGATTGCTCATCGGTTGTCTACAGTAGCCGATGCAGATCAGATTTTGGTAATGGATCAAGGCCGTATCGTTGAGCGAGGAACTCACGCTCAATTGCTGGCTGACGGTACCGTCTATGCTCAAATGTGGGAGCGCCAATTGGCAAAACCAGAACCAGATAACGATTCATTTTCAAAAAGTGCATAAAAATCATTTTGACGGTCTGGTTATGTCGCTTCAACAAATTGCAGTCATTCTTTTACAATACTGATCTATTTTATTTGGCACCACTGTTATGAATCCGCGAAACTTATTAATTGATAGCTTTCATGCAGCTGTTGCAGCGGCTGATCCACTAAAAATTCTTGCAACCCACCTGCCAACGCCGCCTAAAGGTCGCACTTTGGTGGTGGGAGCAGGTAAGGCAGCAGCCAGTATGGCTCGCGCGGTCGAGCTGGCATGGCCCAGCACTGCGCCCATTGACGGTTTGGTGGTGACTCGCTATGCGCATGGCTTAGATACATCGCATATCAAGGTGATTGAAGCTGGGCATCCTGTGCCCGATAGTGCGGGTGAATTAGCTGCCTCTGAAATTCTTAACCGAGTCAGTGAGCTTGGTCCAGATGATTTACTCATTACCTTGATATCGGGTGGTGGTTCAAGCCTTCTGTCACTCCCGGTTGAGAGTGTCAGCATGGCCGATCTCAAAAAAGTTACCAGCAGCCTTTTGCTTTCTGGCGCGCCTATTACTGAGATGAATATCGTTCGCAAGCATTTGTCGCGCATTCAGGGTGGTCGTCTTGCGGCTGCTTGTAAAGCGCCTGTGCTAACGCTAATTATCAGTGATGTAACAGGCGATGATCCTAGCGCTATTGCATCTGGCCCTACCTGTGCGGATCCTAGTACTTATCAAGATGCGCTTGATGTACTGGCACGATTTAACGTCGATGCTCCTCACGCTGTTCTCGCTCACCTACAGGCGGGTAATGCTGGCCAAATAGAAGAAACACCTAAGCCGGGTGATACAACGGTTGCACATGCGGAAAATAAAGTGATAGCTACGGCTCATCAATGCCTACAAGTGGCTGCTGATTTTTTTCGCGCTGCCGGCATCACTCCAGTGGTGTTAGGTGACACGGTTACGGGTGAGGCCTCTGAAGTAGCCAAAGTATATGCGGCCTTAGTACGTGAAATTCGTGCGCATAATCAACCGTTCAAGCCACCGGTTGCGTTGATTTCCGGAGGCGAATGCACAGTCACGGTTCGTGGTAACGGTCGCGGAGGACGCTGCGCAGAATTTCTTACATCGCTTGCTGTTGAGCTAGAAGGTATGCCGAATGTCTACGCATTGGCTGCCGATACCGACGGTATTGATGGCACTGAAGATAATGCGGGTGCTTTGTTGTTTCCTGATTCTGCAACCAGAGCTGCCCAGCTCGGCTTGAATGCAAAAACTTTGCTGGCAAATAATGATGGCTACAGCTACTTTCAAGCGCTGAATGATTTGCTTGTAACCGGACCTACGCGAACCAATGTGAATGATTATCGCGTTATCTTGGTGCTGTAAAATCGTTTATTAAATTCAGAACTCTTTTCTTATGTCAGATTCAGCCACGCCTACCAGTATCACGCTAACGCGCCCCGACGATTGGCATCTGCATCTGCGTGATGGTGCTGTTCTACGTGATGTATTGCCACACACTGCACACCAATTTGCTCGTGCCATTGTGATGCCTAACTTAAAGCCACCGGTGACAACAGTAGCTCTCGCCAAAGCATATTACGAGCGGATCATGGCTGTTCTACCAAGCGATCTATCGTTTGAGCCGCTGATGACTTTGTATTTAACAGACAATACATCGTCCGATGAAATCAGGCGTGCAATAGATAGCGGCTTTGTTCATGGGGTAAAACTCTATCCTGCTGGTGCTACGACGAATTCCGATGCGGGCGTTACGAGTCTCAAGCATTGCATGTCTACGCTTGAGACGATGCAGGAAGTCGGATTACCTCTTTTGGTACATGGTGAAGTTACCGATAGCGATATTGATTTATTTGATCGCGAAGCAGTGTTTATTGAAAAAATACTGATTCCTTTGCGTAAGCAACTTCCCGACTTAAAAATAGTTTTTGAGCACATCACAACGTATCAAGCTGCTGACTATGTTCGGGATGCTGATGGACCGATAGCAGCAACTATCACTGCCCACCATTTGCTGTACAACCGGAATGCAATTTTCAAAGGAGGCATTCGCCCTCATTACTATTGTTTACCCGTTTTAAAGCGCGAAATTCATAGGCAGGCTTTGCTTAAAGCAGCTGGCTCGGCTAATCCGCGATTTTTTCTCGGAACTGATTCGGCTCCTCATGCCAAAGGACTCAAAGAACATGCATGCGGATGTGCAGGTTGTTATACCGCGCTGCATGCGATGGAGCTGTATGCTCAGGCATTCGAAGAAATCGGAGCGCTGAATAACTTAGAAGCCTTTGCAAGCTTTCATGGGCCTGATTTTTATGGTTTGCCACGCAATCAAGATCAAATAACTATAGAACGTAGTCCATGGAAAATTCCTGAAGAATTACCCATGGCTGATTCGACAGTGGTTCCTCTCGATGCAGGTCAACTACTGCAATGGAAATTCGTTGGCTAAGTTTACATTGCATTGAGCATGAATTTTGCAGTCATTGATTGGCAGCGACCCTGGCTTTCTCATCTGCATCAACTAGGCGTCATGATCGCCAGTTCGCCTGACTGGATGAATATGGCGAATCAAGTGACTGGCCAGCGAGGCTTGTGTAACGCAAACGCTAAGCCCATTTGTTTCGTTCCTCAAGAAAGTATCTCTGATCTGTCGGGGTATGAATCGCATATCTACACCACGGGTGAAATCCCAACTCGCAATAACCTGCATGATTTCTTTAATGCGCTGATGTGGTTGCAGTTTCCAAAAATAAAGCAAACATTGAATCGTATGCAATATGCGGAAATTGAAGCAATGCCGCGCACATTTCCTGCAACCATAGGTCGAGGGAAGCAGCGTGATGCTGCTACCTTGTTTGATGAGAATTCAGCCCTGGTTATTAGCAGCGATCTTTCTTTTTTGGATGCTCTTAAGGCTCGCCGGTGGAAAGAAATATTGATGGTCGATCCGCATCAATTTTCCAAACGCAGCGAAGTTATATTATTTGGTCACGCATTACTCGAAAAGCTGACTACTCCTTATAAAGCAGTTACGGCTCACGTTTGGAATGTTACTGTTGAAAGTCATTGGTTTGAATTCTCAGCTGAGGAGAAAAGGTCTTGGTTAGATCAGCAAGTCGCCGAAGATTTGACGAAAGGTTTTCTTAGTTCAGATTTTAATCACTTACCCATATTAGGCGTGCCTGGTTGGTGGTCTGATCAGACCGATGATTTTTATGATGATGCCACCGTGTTTCGCCCTCCGCGGAAGTATTAAAAAAGCCTGCCAGTTGGCAGGCTTTTTTAATACAAATAGAATTTATTAAAAACCTTTATGAACTCCCACCATAACAGCATTCGATGTGCCGGGCTGAGTTAATGCAGCATTAGTCCCTGCATCAACAATGGCTGAGTAGGATGATGGCACGCCTTCGGTTGCGCGATTGAATGCTGCATAAAGATGCGTTGTCTTTGAAAGTGTATATACGGTCGATACATTAATAATGGCTGGATTTCCCGGGCCGCTGTTGTGTGCATAGTTAAGTCCTATGCGCATTGCAGGCATCATTTGTGTTTCAGCACCTAGTACGTAAGTGTTAGTTGAATCACCGCTTTCAGGGCTGAAGTGCACATAGTTAGCAGCTAGGCGTACAGTGCCAACCGGTACGCTTGCTCCGATTAACCATTGTCTATATTGCGCATCTCGATCTGACATGGCACCCACAACATTCACATCGCCGAATGCATAACCTAGGTTTCCTGATACCAGTCTGTTTCTGGAAGATGAGCCCGCAATACCGCCAAAGGAATACAACAGGTTGCCATTAAATCCGCCCATTGAGTCGGATGGCAGGCTGTAAGTAATTGAATTCGGAATAAAAAATCCACCCGTTGTGGCAAAACCTGGGTCCGCATCGGTACCACCGGTATAAGCGGGCACACTCGCACCTACGCTGTTAAGCACGGTACCCGCTCTGTGCATTTGTAAAGCAGGCACATAAAAATTATTGCCAGCTAATCCTAGGACTGAGGTGTAGGCACTAATGAATGGCGACAGATTAAGACCGGCTCTAAATGTGCCGAATGATCCACCGACACCTACATTCGCCAAACGACTGAAGATGCCAGTAGTACCTCCATTCGCGATAGTGCCATTGCCGGCGTTATAACCACCTTCAAGATGAAAAAGGCCGCGCATACCACTGCCCAGATCTTCGGTTCCCTGAACACCCCAAACAGAAGGTGCCCAGTTGCCTTCACCAAAGCTAGTACGTCGATTGTCCCCGGCGCCAATTCCACTAGCGCTGACTACCGATGCATCGATATTGCCATAAAGGGTCAGGTTGGCTTGCGCCCAAGCTGAGCCACTGACTAGCAATGGCGCTACGACGACTGCAAGAATCTTTTTCTTCATTACGATACCTCCCGTGGTTGATAGATCTTTCGAGAGTCTGGAGTGAAGTAAGTTTTCGATAGCGTTTGCGATCAACTCATTTGCGCGCATCTTTTGTGAAGCTTCAATAGAGTGCTTGAGATTGACGATTTGTTGCGTTAAAAAATTTTAAAAATTACCTTTGATTTCTCCTTCAGTTTTGCAGGCAGCGGTCGATAAGCGATAGATAAGAGATAGTCCGCATCAAAAGTGGCGTTGCTAAAATGGTCAGTTCTAGCTAGACCACGTTGCCCGGGTGGGCCTCAATTTTTTTGGGACAGTCCATGAAGCTAAACAGCCTCAACGAAGATGAATACAGAATTTTGCAGATGGTGGTTAAAGAGTTTTATGTCGCGCTGCCCGAAAGCCTAAAGACATATAGCTTGTTTTCCACGCATGTAATTAGCAAAGCTCTGCATCACTATGGGATTAAGACCCGGGTTATCCCTGCTCGTCTTTGGTGTTCTAATTTAAAGACTGAAAAAGAATTTGTTGGCGGCTGTTTGAATTTTGAAGACTCCGAAAAGTGGAATGGCCACGTAGTTTGTTTGGTGGGTGATTGGCTAGTCGATGCCGCGATTCATCACTTAAATCCAACGTTTGGCTATCAAGTGCCGAAAATCATTGCTCAACGTATTGTGTTTCCTGAGCCGCAGATCTACACACGATATAGGCTGAATAAAAAAACAGAATTTGTTTGGTATCGCTTGCCTGCTAACTTACCTACTATCCCTCTGACGGGTTATGAAGATTTCATGCACCGCTATTTGCCGACTTTGTTGGATCATATTGATCGTTTAAGGGCGGTTCCTGAGAAAGTGATTGTTCCAGAACAAATCACCTTGGTTGACGAAACTGTCGAAGACTTGGCTGAAGGAGCCGCAGAAAATTCTGCCGACCTTGAAAATGGGCTTGAGGGCATAGCAGATGAAACGACTTCAGAACTTAATGAAGAGATGATGGAAGCCGCTGCGCCGGAGCTGATGGCAGAGTCTGAATTAGTGTCTGAAGTGGAAACGACTGCAGAGCCCGCGTAAGTGACTCAGGGTATTTAGTGCGTGCGGCTTACAGCAAAGGCGGCAAGTTCTAACAGCGCCACTTTATTCGGCCCATCCGGAATGCTGCTTATGGCTTCGGCAGCGCGCTGACTGGCAGCTTCAGCTTTTTGACGGGTGTATTCCAATGCCCCTGATCGCGTAATGGCTGACAAAATTTCATCAAAATGTAATTCGTCTCCATTAGCGATGCAGTTGCGAACTAGCTCGCGTTGTTGCTCGGTTCCGTTTTGAAGTAAGTAAATGAGCGGCAGGGTAGGTTTGCCTTCACGCAGATCATCGCCGACATTTTTCCCAATGTCGGCTTGGTTACCTGAATAATCCAGCACATCATCGATCAATTGAAACGCTGTACCGAGTGATCGGCCGTATTCAGCGGCCGCTGCAATAGCGGTTTCGGGAGCGCCGGCGAGCAGGCAGCCCAATTCTGTGCCTGCCTCAAAGAGTTTTGCGGTCTTTGATCGAATCACCTGCAGATACCGTTCTTCGGTAACGTCCGGGTCGTGCATATTCATTAGCTGGAGGACTTCGCCTTCGGCGATCACGTTAGTTGCGTCGGCGAGTATTTGCATGATGCGCATGCTGTTAACTGACACCATCATTTGAAAAGCCCGCGAATACACAAAATCACCCACAAGCACCGAGGCAGCATTGCCAAAAAGAGAATTTGCGGTTTGTCGGCCTCGGCGTAATTCCGATTCATCGACTACGTCATCGTGCAGTAGCGTCGCTGTATGTATAAATTCGATAACAGCGGCTAATTTGTGATGATCGTTTCCCTTGTAACCCCAGGCATTCGCCATCAGTAAGACTAGCGCTGGGCGTATTCGCTTACCACCAGCGCTGATGATGTAGTCCGCAATTTGGCTGACTAGCGGTACATCAGAGAAGAGTTGGGCTCGGATGGTGTCGTCCACGGCCTTCATATCGGCGGCTATGATCGCCAGCGAAAGCGTTGGGGTAGCAGGGTTTGGAGCGGACACGGGAGCGGCAGCCTCTAAATGTGTAAAAGTTGCGATTATACGACGCCCCTCACGGAGTTGATTTCTCGGGCTATGGCCTGACTGTGAGGGGAATCATTCGGTGCGTGGCCATTTCGGGCTTTGACCATGGGTCTAAGTCCATGTATAATTTGAGGTTTTCCCGAATCTGCGCGGGGTTTGCGCTTTTGGGCTAGAAAGCCGTCTGATCAAAGTTAGGGTCAGGCGTGTCCCGATTGATAGATAGATGAGGTTCCCATGTACGCGGTCATAAAAACCGGTGGCAAACAATACAAAGTTGCTGCTGGTGAAAAACTTAAAGTAGAACAGATACCGGCAGACATAGGCTCCGAAATCACTTTGGATCAAGTGCTCGCATTGGGCGCGGGTGACACCATGAAATTTGGTGCGCCGTTGGTTCAAGGTGCTAAGGTGCTGGCTACGGTAGTGGCGCATGGTCGTCACGACAAGGTAAAGATTTTCAAGATGCGTCGTCGTAAGCATTATCAAAAGCGTCAAGGCCATCGCCAAAATTACACCGAGCTGCAAATTGTCTCTATCAACGGCTAAGCCGTTGAGCGAAATAACCCAGTAATCAGGAGCATCAAATGGCACACAAAAAAGGCGGCGGCACTACGCGCAACGGCCGTGATTCAGAGTCGAAACGACTTGGCGTCAAGGTCTACGGTGGCCAAGCCATCAATGCTGGCGGCATCATTGTTCGTCAGCGTGGTACTAAGCTGCATGCAGGCGAAAACGTTGGCATGGGTAAAGATCACACACTGTTCGCGCTAGTAGATGGCAAGGTTCAGTTTGCGACTAAGGGCGCTTTAAAGCGTCACGTAGTCATGGTCGTACCTGCCTGATAATTCCAGGCGCATCCTGCGAAGAGGCTCTGCCGTGCAGGTAGGGCCTTTTTTCTTTTAGGGCGGCAAATCATGAAGTTCATAGACGAAGCAAAAATCGAAGTTGTAGCCGGTGACGGTGGCAACGGTGTTGCATCGTTTTGCCGAGAAAAATTCCGTCCTTTCGGCGGCCCCGATGGCGGTGATGGCGGTAAAGGCGGAAGCATTTTCGCTATCGCTGATCGCAATATCAATACGCTGGTTGACTATCGTTTCGCAAAATTACATCGCGCTAAGCATGGTGAGAATGGCCGTGGCTCTGATTGTTACGGCAAGGGCGCAGATGACATTTATCTGCGCATGCCAGTTGGCACACTCGTGATTGATCATAATGATGGCGCGATCATTGCCGATTTGACCGAGCATGGTCAGGTGGCGCTTTTGGCCAAAGGCGGTGAGGGTGGTTGGGGCAACATTCATTTCAAAACATCGACCAATCGCGCACCGCGCCAAAAGACAGATGGCAAAGAAGGTGAACGACGCGATTTGAAATTGGAATTAAAAGTACTTGCAGATGTGGGCTTACTTGGAATGCCCAATGCAGGTAAATCCACATTCATTGCGGCCGTATCAAACGCTAGACCAAAGATCGCAGACTATCCCTTTACCACCTTGCATCCCAATTTGGGTGTGGTGCGTGTCAGTCACGAAAAAAGTTTTGTCATTGCCGATATCCCCGGTTTAATTGAAGGCGCTGCAGACGGTGCTGGGTTAGGCGTGCAATTTCTGCGGCACTTACAGCGCACCCGTTTGTTATTGCATATCGTTGACCTTGCCCCTTTTGATGAAAATATTCATCCTGCAAAAGAAGCCAAGGCTATCGTCAAAGAACTAAAAAAATACGACCAAACCTTGTTTGATAAGCCGCGTTGGCTAGTGCTTAACAAACTCGATATGGTTCCTGACAATGAGCGTGCCAAGCGCGTAAAAACTTTCGTCAAAGATTTCGGCTGGAAGGGTCCTGTATTTGAAATATCGGGACTGACTCGTGAAGGTTGCGAGGATTTGGTGATTGAAATATACGATTATTTAGCTACTCAACGACAGCAAGAGCAGCGTGAGCAGTCGGGTGTCGCTGAGCTTGCAATGGATGTAGCCTCGGTTGAGGCAGATGACCCTCGTTTTAAACTGATCGAATAAACTAAACTCCCCTCATCTCCTGATACCACCGTCATTGGTCTAATCGATGCAATCTGTCATTCAGCAATCACAACGGCTCATTGTTAAAGTTGGTTCGTCTCTCGTCACCAATGAGGGCAAAGGACTCGATCATGCGGCGATTGGTAAATGGGCTGATCAGATCGCTCATTTACGTACGCTAGGCAAGCAAGTGGTGTTGGTAAGCTCCGGTGCGATCGCCGAAGGTATGCAGCGATTAGGATTTGAAAAAAGACCGAGTGGCGTGCATGAACTTCAAGCGTGTGCGGCGGTGGGCCAGATGGGCCTAGCCCAAATTTATGAATCCAGTTTTGGTCGCCACGGATTGCGCACTGCCCAAGTGTTACTGACGCATGCTGATCTGGCCGATCGCGAGCGCTATCTCAATGCACGTTCTACACTTTTTACCTTGCTCGACTTCGGTGTTGTCCCCGTAATTAATGAAAACGATACCGTGGTGACTGACGAAATCAAGTTCGGTGACAACGACACGCTCGGTGCATTGGTAGCTAATTTGATTGAAGCAGATGCCTTGATCATCTTGACTGATCAGCGCGGTTTATACACTGCTGATCCACGAAAAAATCCTGATGCAGAATTTATTCATGAAGCAAAAGCTGGCGATCCAGCTCTAGAAAGTATGGCCGGTGGCGCTGGAACAGGTATTGGTAGCGGAGGCATGCTCACCAAGGTCTTGGCCGCGCGTCGCGCCGCGAGTTCGGGCGCAAGCACTGTTATTGCATGGGGTCGAGAAGATCACGTGTTAGTTCGGCTAGCCGAGGGTGAGGCGATTGGGACTCAGTTGACGGCTGAGACTGCGCGTTTAACTGCGCGCAAACAGTGGATGGCAGATCACTTGCAAACAGCGGGTAAAGTCGTGCTTGATGCGGGAGCCGTACAAAAACTTATAGCAGAAGGTAAGTCACTCTTGCCTATTGGAGTCGTTGATGTGAGTGGTGAATTTGGTCGTGGCGATGTGATTACCTGCGTTGATCCATCGGGCCTATCAATCGCACGAGGTATATCGAATTACGCTAGTGCAGAAGTTCGGCGTATTTTGCGCAAACCTTCATCAGAGATTGAGGCAATCCTGGGTTACATAGAAGAGGTTGAGCTTATTCACCGCGATAACTTAGTCTTGATTTGAGGCCACCATCCAAATCCTAAGTGCCGCTTAATGTTATCGAAGCGGTTTTTTCTTTCGTAGTCTATCTACGATGACCTCAGCCTTGCCTGCCACCATACCGGTTTCGCAAAAATAATCTTTCGCCAATGCCGCATGTTGACGATTAATACCTCGGTCAATGATGGTTTCCCAAACATCTCGTCGTGCGGCTGTCCAGCTGCCATTGGTCTGACCAACGGCATACAGCTTTTTCTCTCCCGTGCTGCATCGTATGCCTTCGTAACTGATATTGCTAGCGCCGCTTTGGCTGGTCACGATGAGTACAAACCGGACAGTGCCTTCTTCAGTGACGCTGACGGATTTTGCATCCACTGCAAAATCCAGTGTGGTAGTTGGGCTGACGTAAAAAGGTAGGAGATTATTTTTTTGCGCTGGGGCTGGCAGTACGACAGGGCTTTCAGTTTTTAACGCTTCACTGTCTGCATCGTCTGTGTTGGCTGAGAAGGCGAAGGGTGCATAAAGTGCTAGCACTGCCAAGAATACTAAGAAAAAATTCGAAACGCGATTGTGCATTAGCATTATTCAGGCTCAGGTTCGATCAGGCTGGGTGTCGACATATTCTCCGTATCCAGTTTTGCGGGAGAGGTGTCACGTGGCCGTCTCGGCCCCGATGGTTGAGGGCGGTTGATGAAGCGCGAGAGTTCTTGTAATGCTCTCATATATACATCACGTTTGAATTCAATCACAGCATCCATAGGAACCCAGTAGTCATGCCAGCGCCATGCATCGAATTCGGGATGTTCGGAATGACGCAGGTTGACATCACAGTCGCGCCCTATCATTCGCAATAAAAACCAAATTTGCTTTTGACCGCGATAGTGACCGCGAACTTCGCGCTTGATAAAGTGATCGGGCACCTCATAGCGCAGCCAGTCGCGCGTTCGGCCGACGATTTTCACGTGCTCAGCAAGGAGCCCGACTTCTTCTTGCAACTCGCGGTACATGGCTTGCTCGGGTGTTTCACCGTGCTTAATACCACCTTGCGGGAATTGCCACGAATGTTCACGCACCCGCTTACCCCACCAGACTTCGTTTTGGTGGTTCAGCAGGATGATGCCGACGTTCGGGCGAAAGCCTTCACGGTCCAGCATATCTCACCTCGAATTTTCTGCGGTCGGTGCCGGCTCGCACAATAAGCACTTACGGAAAGCGGCCTGGCCATGCTCTCCAGCGCGAGGGTGGTGCGATCCGCCGACGCGACGACCAGCGAATACTTTAAAATTGAGCTGATTATAACCCCCTCTTTTTAAAAGATTTCATCTCCATGCGCGCCTCCCGATTTTTTATTTCCACCCTAAAAGAAGCTCCATCCGACGCAGAGATCGTGAGTCACAAGTTAATGATCCGTGCTGGAATGATTAAGCGCCTTGGCTCGGGCATCTACAACTACATGCCCATGGGTTTGCGGGTAATACGCAAAGTAGAAAACATCGTGCGCGAAGAAATGAATCGCGCCGGCGCTGTCGAATTGCTAATGCCCTTGGTTCAGCCCGCCGAATTGTGGCAAGAGACAGGTCGCTGGGACAAGATGGGGCCAGAACTATTGCGCGTAAAAGATAGGCATGGCCGTGATTTTGCGATACAGCCCACGTCAGAAGAAGTCGTGACCGACATTGCTCGCAGCGAGATCAAGTCGTATCGCCAGTTGCCGGTGAATTTTTATCACATACAAACCAAATTTAGGGATGAGCGTCGTCCACGATTTGGTCTAATGCGTGGACGTGAATTCACCATGAAAGATGCCTATTCATTCGATCGTGATGTGGAGGGCCTTAAGAAATCTTATCAGGCGATGGTGGATGCCTACACACGTATTTTTAATCGCTTTGGTTTGAACTTCCGTGCGGTGGCTGCAGATAATGGCGCTATTGGTGGTTCAGGTTCGCAGGAATTTCATGTGATCGCAGACACCGGTGAAGATGCTTTGGTGTATTGCCCACAATCAGATTACGCCGCCAATATTGAAGCCGCTGAAGCAGTCGCGCCTTCCAAGCCAAGAAATCCTCCGACACAAGCGCTGACAAAAACGGCGACGCCCAACAAAACCCGGTGTGATGAGGTTGCTGAATTTTTGGGAATGTCATTAACCGATACCGTTAAATCGATAGTCTTATCCGTTGAAAAAGAAGAGGGTGAGCGTGAGATCTGGTTGCTATTAGTACGTGGTGATCATGAACTGAATGAAGTGAAGGCGGGTAAGTTGCCCGGTATTGGTCCGTTTCGTTTTGCGAGTGACACAGAAATTCTCGAGCATTTCGGCAGTAAGCCAGGTTATCTGGGGCCCATCAACATACCTAAGTCAGTAAAAATTGTGGCCGATCGTACCGTTGCGCAAATGAGCGATTTTATTTGCGGTGCTAATGAAGAAAATTTTCACTACACCGGCGCTAATTGGGGACGTGACTTGCCAGAGCCTGTTGTAGCAGATATTCGGAATGTGATTGCCGGTGACGTATCGCCCGACGGCAAAGGCGTATTAGAAGTGCAGCGCGGTATCGAGGTAGGTCACGTGTTTCAGTTAGGTACGCGCTACTCTGAGGATATGAAGGCTAGCTATTTAGATGAACATGGCAAGCCGCAGCTAATGCAGATGGGTTGCTATGGCATAGGCGTCACACGTATTTTGGGCGCGGCAATCGAGCAAAATTTTGATGCAAAGGGCATCATTTGGCCACTCGCTATTGCTCCATTCGAAGTGGTGCTGTGTCCGCTAGGCTATGACCGCAGCGATGCCGTACGCGAGGCCACAGAAAGTCTGTATGCCATGCTAGTTGAAGCGGGTATCGATGTGATTTTGGATGACAGAGGAGAACGTCCAGGTGCTATGTTTGCTGATTGGGAGTTAATCGGTGTGCCGCATAGAGTGGTCATCGGTGAGCGTAGTTTAAAAGAGGACTTGCTGGAGTATCAGGGCCGTCGTGATGAGGCTGCCACTCCGATAGCTCGTAGCGACATACTATCGTTCCTTCGGTCTAGGATGATTTAAGTATGCAGCGCGACATCGTGATGCGACTCTCTTCGCTGCTTGCGAGGGTGGTTGTTTTGATGGGTGTCGCGCTGTTAGTTGCGGTGTCGAATGCATCTGCGGGCAATCAGCGTGAAGAAGTGTTGGCCGATGCAATAAAACTTGCCTTGGCCAGATCAATAACTGATCCACGTCCGCCACATTTGAATTTTGCCAATGAAGCAGAGCGTACTGAGTGGCAGCGGTGGTCGGAGTCCGTGTCCAAACGCTTGCACAGCCGCATGCCAGATACCATGGTACGCAGCGAATTTTTGCAAACACTTTGGTATGAGGCGCGCCGTGCTGGTTTAGAACCGGCACTCATACTTGGCCTAATCCAAGTTGAATCTGGATTTCGCAAATATGCAATCTCGAGTGTCGGCGCGCGAGGTTACATGCAGGTCATGCCTTTTTGGACCAAAGTGATCGGTGATGGTCAGCCGTCCAGGTTGTTTCATATGCAGGCTAATTTGCGTTATGGTTGCAGTATTTTGCGCATGTATATTGATATGGAACGGGGTGACTTGTTTTTAGCATTGGGTCGCTACAATGGCAGTCGCGGTCGTCAAGAGTACCCAAATGCAGTCAGGGCTGCTTGGAAGCGTTGGGAATCTACTTAGTTAGAAATAGGTGAGAACGTCATGAAAAAAATCGTATGTGCTTTTGTCATAGTATTTTCTATGACCAATGTGATGGCTAATCTTAAAGAGAGCAAAGGCTACGCAAACAGTAATGATGCAGATTTTGTGGCAGGCAAAAAAGCGATTGAGCGTAAGGACTGGAAATCTGCCGTAGAGTCTCTGTCTAAATCGGTCAAACAAACGCCAGATAATGCAGATACTCATACCTATCTTGGTTATTCATACCGTCATCTTGGCGATCTGGATAACTCATTCTCGCATTACAACGAAGCGCTTAGACTAGACCCTAATCACAAGGGTGCGCATGAATATATCGGTCAGGCCTATTTGAAAGCGGGTCAGCCAGAGAAGGCGGCTGAGCACCTGGCTAAGTTAGAAAAAATTTGTGGCAAAGGCTGCGAGGAATATCAGGACTTATTTCGAGCAATCACTGCCT
>JBEGSP010000131.1:0-6202 GCA_041179845.1 Pseudomonadota bacterium | reverse complement strand
TTAGCTAAATGCACCTCGAAGGAGCCTTCAGGTAAATCCGATGTTGGAGATTCAGGTGCTTTAAAGTGTTCGAAATGAACGGTGTCATTAGCCCAGTGAGAACTGGCCTCTGCGCAAGCATTCATAAATCCACTCGGTCCGCAGTAATACACGTGCGTTCCTGAGGAGGGGTGTTTAAGCAAGGTTGCGATGTCGAGCCCCTTGCTTGGTTCACCGCCATCAAAATGAAAATGCAAGCGATCCTGAGGAATTAAAGCTTTCAGATCGTTTGCAAATGCCACGTGCTCAGGGCTACGCGCGCAATAATGAAGTTCAAACGATGCACCGTTAGCGACTAATTCATGAGCCATGGACTTCAACGGTGTAATCCCGATGCCGCCTGCGATTAAAATCGAATGCGTTGCGTTTCTCGGCATTGAGAAGGCATTACGTGCGGGACTGACTTCAATCACATCACCCACGCGTACTTTATCGTGGAGTGCCACTGAACCGCCGCGGCTTGCTGACTCACGCAATACGCCAATCAGCCAATGTGTTTGATCCTTAGGATCGCCCGCCAATGAATAGGAACGAACAATCCCACCCGGCAAATGCATATCAATATGCGCTCCCGCTTCAAACGGCTCAAGCGCATGACCTTCAGGATCAACTAATTCGTAGGAACAAATGCCCTTAGCTTGCCAACGTATGGCTTGCACCATGAGTTGTTTATTTTCTAGCGCAGCACTCATGCGTTTCGTTTAGCAAGCACGTCTTGTTGCAAAGCTTCCATCTTGGTTTGTACAAAATCAGCGCGCTCTTTGCCATGGAGTTTGTCGGCCTCGGTAATAATGGCAACGACTTGTTTCGCCAGCAGTCGACGCAATGTCACTTCTTCTTCCGTTGTGCGACCTAGGGGCAATTCAAAAACATTCCCTGAGCAATAGCTATTAGGCTGACCCGCACAGTCACGTAACCAATTAGCGAATTGTTCGGGACCTGCATTCGGGTTGGCACCGCGTACAGCGTCACGTAAGAGTTTGCGGAACATGTAGAGCCCAGCGTCAAACTTGGTGGGATTTTCTAAAGCATGAACAGCAATCGGGCGTTGGCTAATGATGGCCTCGTAATCGCCTGGAGCGTACTGACAATCTTTGTAGTTTTCTCGTGCGCGATGATCGGTGGGGATAGGTGGCATGTCTTCGAGCTTGTACTTACCGAAACGCTCGGGTCGGCGCATAGCGACTTGACCTTCAAGAAAATCGATCGTTTCGTAACCAACCATTCCTTTGTCACCCACGCCGCGAGTGTCAATGCCTGGACCCATCACGCGCCATCCCATCATTTTGCTGTTGTGATCGTCAACCGGAACCGTCCAACGAATCATGTGAAAGCGGCTAAATAGTTTTTTCTTTTTGCCGTCTTCAGAGGTGTACGCATGCAAACTAAAGTTAGGTAACACTTGGTGCTGCACACGAATAAACATGTGACCGTCATCGGAACGACGAGCGCCCGCTGCAGCTAGACCGCGGCCACCGTGAACAGGTACAAAATGCATATCGGGAGGCACTTCCATAGACGCAGCACCGACTTCATCGAACGTCGTTCCTTGGTAATGCCCGCCGGTGACTTGGCGCTTAGCATGCAGTGCCATGGTGTGATAGTTGTCTACGGAGTTATCGTGTACTTGCAGCCAATTACAGTGCTGAAAATTGCTGTAAGGGACAAGCTCATCGCCTTCCGCTACCGTGAAATTTGACTCCCACTCAGGGAAAGGCGGCTCTTGTTCTGGTGGGCCCATGTAGGCAAACACTAAGCCATGACGCTCAAAGGCTTTGTAAGCACCTTGTCGTATAGAGCAGCGGTAACGTTCGCCTTCTTCCTCTTCGCCCTCAGGGAATGGCACTCTTAAACAGGTGCCATCAATATCAAACACCATGCCGTGGTAGCAGCACGAGATTCCTTTTTCTTCGATCTTGCCGTATTCCAAGGATGCGCCACGATGCACGCAATGCGCGTGGAGTAAACCAACGCGACCTGAGCCATCACGAAAGGCCACCAACTCTTCACCCAAAATTTTGAGAAAGCGGGGCGTATCGGTCAGTTCCATCGACATGCATACGGGATGCCAAAAGCGACGCATGTATTCACCCAAAGGAGTGCCAGCGCCACATTCGGTTAATTCGGGATCATGACCCGGCACCCGGTTTGCATAATAACCACCAAAAGGAACGAGTTTTTTTTCTGTGGGTTCTGGGGCCGGGTTAGTTTTTTCACGTGTATTCATGGCGTAAGCTTTTTATTTCCAAAAAGAAAATTAAATGGACGGTATTTTGTGCTTTGTATTCTGTATACAAAGTATAGCCTAAAACGTGTCGGGGCTAAAAAGGCCCTGGCAGCAATTTGGATTCCGATGTTGAAAAGTGTGTAATCTAGTAGTTGACAAAGTAATGCATGGCATTACAATCAATAAATGATTGTCTCGTTCAAGCACAAGGGTCTTGAGCTGTTCTTTACCAAGAGCAGCTATAAGGGCATCCCCGCACAGTTTGCTCCCAAAATCGAGCGAATTCTTGATCGCTTGGATGCATCGAAAGAACCAGATGATATGAGTTTGCCCGGGTACAAATTTCATGCGCTCAAGGGCGAACGCAAAGGTGAATATGCTGTTTCGGTATCTGGCAACTGGCGAATCACGTTTGATTTCGACGGTCAGGACGCCATCAACGTCAATTCGGAGGATTATCACTGATGGGCGCTTCTATGAGGAATCCCAACCGCAGGCCGACGCATCCGGGAGCGGTGTTGCGAGAGGATGTCATGCCTGAGCTTGGAATTACACAAGCAGTGCTTGCAAGCCACTTAGGCGTCAGTCGTTTAACGGTGTCTGAGCTTATTCACGAAAAACGAGGATTGACTGCGGAAATGGCTGTAAGGGTTTCTAAAGTAGTTGGTGGTTCGCCAGAAAGTTGGCTACGAATGCAGGAAGCTTTGGATATCTGGCACGCAGAAATGAAATTTAAAGAGAATCCATCGATTGCACCCACTGCTTTAGTTTGAATCATGTGGTGACTCTAAATGTAAAAAGCCCGCAAACATTCATTTGCGGGCTTTAGTATTTGGCTCCCTGGCCTGAACTGAAGCTAGGGGCTTGGTGATTTAAAATCCCTCAGTGCTTCTTCGATCTGAGTTTTGAGATTGGGAAGATCTGATTCGATAGTTTTCCATACCACTTCGAGATCAACTTTGTAGTAGCCGTGTGTCAGTACGTTACGCATGTCGTAGGCGAAGGCTAGTGGTAGATCGGAGTGCGCCGCTAAGAATTCACTGGTAGCGACGCGTTCAATATTTTTACTTGCTCACCAATTATCTCGAAATTTCTGATTACTGCATCTTGTGTGATTTGGCTGGAGAGAAAGTTAACTTCACTCATGTCATGGCAGTATTTCTGAATGCGATCAATCGCTATGAGTATATGTTTTAGGTACTCTTCAAGACGAAGTGGACCGCGGTTCATATCGGCTGAGCTTCTCTGATTACTCTGTCGCGAAAGCTGTCAGGCAAAGAATTTGGAGTAAGAATGTCCACAGGCACGCCGAGCAAAGTACGGAGCTTGTAGCGAATAGCACCAAGATCAAATAGGGTAGTGTCGGCGGTGGGATCGATGAGGATGTCTAGATCACTTTCATCAGTATCAGTGCCATGAACTACGGAGCCGAAGACGCGAGCATTACTCGCCCTGTGCGTAAGCACGATCTCACGGATTTCGGCACGATTTTCGTTTAGGGCAACAGACGGTCTCATAGTCTGAAAAGTATAAGTTTTGCTCGAGTTTTCGGCAAGTACTGAGTAGTTGAGATAGCTTCACTAAACCTCATCGTATCACCTGCTGACTTTGGTTGAAAAAAGCCCGCAAACATTCATTTGCGGGCTTTCGTATTTGGCTCCCTGGCCTGCGCTAGGGACCCTCGCTTTAACAGCCAGTATCGGTACCCACACGACTATTAGGAAACAGCTTCATTCCTTAGGCATCGATTTTAAAAAAGGCTGACTTTTACCAAGTTATTACTAAGTAAAAAATCAAAGCACTTTGGAGATGGCATCCACAACACGGTCGATATTGCGTGAATTTAAAGCCGCAACGCAGATACGACCCGTATCGACAGCATAGATAGAAAACTCTGTTTTCAGGCGTTCAACTTGAGCCTTGGTGAGGCCTGAATAGGAGAACATGCCGCGCTGTTGAATCACGAAATCAAAATTATGTTGAGGGGCTTTAACTTTGAGCTTGTCGACAAGTGCTTGGCGCATGGCTTTGATTCGCACGCGCATGCCGGCGAGTTCTTCTTCCCAAAGTTTGCGCAACTCTGGCGTTGCAAGTGCCATCGCAACGACTTGACCACCATGCATCGGTGGGTTGGAGTAGTTAGTGCGGATCACACGCTTTAACTGTGACATTAAGCGTGCTGCTTCTTCAGCGTTAGCCGCAACGATGGACAACGCGCCTACGCGTTCGCCATACAGCGAAAACGATTTCGAAAATGAGTTAGAGACAAACAGTGCGCCGCCAGCAGCAGCGAACATTCCAACCACTTTGCCATCTTCGGTGATGCCATCGCCAAAGCCTTGATAGGCCATATCCAGAAAAGGAACTAAACCACGCTCTGTGACAACGTGAATAACTTGCGCCCATTGTTGATCGGTGAGATCAGCGCCAGTAGGGTTATGGCAGCATGCGTGCAATAAAACGATGGAGCCGTCGGGCATGGACTTTAACGAAGCCAACATGCCATCAAAGTTCACGCCTTTGGTTGTGGTGTCGTAGTAGGGGTAGTTGTTAACGACAAAACCAGCGGATTCGAACAATGCGCGGTGATTTTCCCAGCTGGGGTCGCTGATATAAACCTGAGCATTGGGTGAGAAGCGTTTTAAAAAATCTGCGCCAAGTTTCAGCGCGCCGGTGCCGCCAATCGCTTGTGCAGTAATAGCGCGTTTAGACGTAACAACCTCGCTGTTAGCGCCAAATACCAACTCTTGCACGGCTTTGTCGTAAGCGGCCAAGCCTTCAATAGGCAGATAAGTTCGCGGTGCTAATTTTTCCATTAGCAGGGATTCTGCTTTCTGAACGCAGCCCAGCAGAGGTACTTTTCCGTTGTCATCGTAATAAACGCCCACACCCAGATTGGTTTTTTCGGGATGTTGGTCGGCGTTGAAGGCTTCGGTGATGCCGAGAATGGGATCACGCGGCGCCATTTCAATGGCGGCGAATAGGGGTGCGGAGTGAGGTGCGGTCATCGTGCTAACATCAAAAATTAAGAAGGGGCTTTCCCAGGTGCGAAAAGCGCTCAAAAAGTCCGAAAATCAAAAGATTTCAAGAAACCCCGCATTTCACCAAAGGTCAAATTCCGATGGCTGTGTTATCAGAAGTCGACAGCGCGCTCGACGAGTCGAAGTTTGTAAGTTTTGAAGGTTCGCCATTTCGTTTGTATCAACCGTTCTCTCCTGCCGGTGATCAGCCTGCGGCGATTCAAAAGCTGATTGAGGGTATCGACGACGGCTTATCGTTTCAAACATTGTTAGGTGTGACCGGCTCGGGCAAGACTTTCACGATGGCGAATGTGATTGCGCGCATGGGTCGTCCAGCGATCATATTTGCGCCGAATAAAACCTTGGCGGCACAGCTCTACAGTGAGTTTCGTGATTTTTTTCCGCAAAACGCGGTGGAATATTTCGTTAGTTACTACGACTACTATCAGCCTGAGGCGTATGTGCCGCAGCGTGATTTGTTTATCGAAAAAGATTCAGCGATTAATGAGCACATCGAGCAGATGCGCTTATCGTGCACCAAATCATTGATGGAAAGACGCGATGTCGTGATTGTTGCCACCGTATCAGCGATTTACGGTATCGGTAATCCAAACGAATACCATCAAATGGTTTTAACGCTGCGGGCCAAGGATAAGTTATCTCAGCGTGACATGATTGCGCGTTTAATTCAGATGCAGTACTCACGCAATGATATTGATTTTGATCGCGGTACGTTTCGAGTGCGCGGTGATACGGTCGATATTTTCCCTGCGGAGCATGCAGAACTCGCTGTACGTGTTGACTTATTTGACGATGAAATTGACACTATTCAGTTATTTGATCCCCTAACGGGACGAGTACGACAAAAAATTCCCCGCTTTACCGTTTACCCAGGCTCTCACTATGTCACGCCGCG
>JBEGSP010000130.1:0-4912 GCA_041179845.1 Pseudomonadota bacterium | reverse complement strand
ATGTTGGCAGCTGAGGGAGTGTTTTGCGCAAGCGCATTTAAATACGATAAGCCACCGACTTCTTCCGCTTTGTTAGCTGAAGAAAGCGATTCAAACACGGTGATGACATCAGCGGGGCGAGAGCCGCTAATCAATCTGGCAATATGTTGAAAAATCAGGCGATGGTCGTATCGATAGAAATCTTCGGGACTAACAAAATCGGCAATTTTGTCCCACGCTGAATTATCTAGCAGTAAACCGCCCAAAACAGACTGCTCCGCCTCAATAGAATGAGGAGGGATTCGTAGTGAATCTACCTGCGGATCGGATCGTTCGTTCATAGACTCGATTATACCCGCTCGCTCTCGGGCAAAAATCTAAAACCAAGGTTTCTGCATTGGCTAATTATCTGTGTGGCTTTTACTAATTAAACGATACGCATCGTGATTTTTGGATTTACACGCTGGTTATTTTTAGGAGCGCAAAAGGAGCAAAAAAATAGCCGGGATAACCCGGCTATTTTTAAAATCAATAACGTGGTCTTCAGATTAGGACTGATCGCCAACAATATTGATTTTCACTTCTGCAATCACGTCCGTGTGAAGAGCAACAGCCAATGCGTGCTCACCAGTGGTCTTCAATGGACCTGTAGGCATACGGATTTGCGATTTATCTACGGTAAAGCCTTGCTTGCCTAAAGCATCTGCAATGTCGTGATTGGTAACTGAACCAAACAAACGACCATCAACGCCCGATTTTTGGGTGATTTGAACCGTCAAACCAGACAGTTTTTCACCTTGTGATTTCGCCGTAGCTAATTTCGCTGCAGCGATTTTTTCTAACTCGGCACGCTTTGCTTCAAACTCAGCAATAGCCTCTGCCGTTGCACGGCGAGCCATACGTTGTGGAATCAAAAAATTACGTGCGTAGCCATCTTTAACGCGAACCACGGCGCCAAGATCGCCGAGATTAGCTACTTTTTCCATCAAAATTACTTGCATGTTTTTTCTCCAGATATCTTTGCTAGGACGCAGCGATTAAGCGTTGTGCAGATCGGTATACGGCAACAGTGCCAAGTAACGCGCACGTTTGATGGCTGTATCCACCTGACGCTGATAATGCGCGCGTGTGCCAGTTAGGCGTGCGGGCATGATCTTGCCATTTTCCTGAACAAAGTCTTTCAGAGTATCTACATCTTTGTAATCAACTTGTTCAACATTTGCCACTGTGAAGCGGCAGAATTTTTTACGCTTAAACAGTGGATTTTGTTGTTTGCGTTTTTCTTTTAACTTGCTCTTGTCGAATTTTTTACCAAATGCCATGGTCGGCTCCTGAATCTTTATTTACTCAATGTTTTGTAATGCGGTGAGATGAAATATCAGACTTCGACTGTTACGGTTTTTTCGGGCTAAAAACCCGGTAAACCGAAACTCACTGCCTAACTTTTCCTGTGCCAGTTGTTGAGCTATTTGTCCCGCAGCCAAGGCTGCCACTTCAAATTCAACTCGCCTACTGATACCTGCTTCGACTTGTTCCGATTCGTGTATCAATTTTGCTGAAACGATCGGTATACCGGCAGGGCTGTAGCGTACAACATCACGCTCGGCCAGGATTGCTACGCACTGAAATCTGTTCTCACCTCGCTCTGTCAATCTCGTATGTGCCGGTTAGGCCGCCTGAACGTCGGAACGTGAAGTCTTAGCAGCATCTTCGCGTTGAACGCTCTTCATAATTGGCGACGGTGCAGTCTCGGCTTTTTTCATACGGACTGTTAAGTGGCGCAGCACTGCATCATTGAATTTGAAACCGGTTTCGATTTCAGCGAGCGTTTCGCCATCGCACTCAATGTTCATGCAAACGTAGTGAGCTTTCGCAAGTTTCTGAATCATGTAAGCCATCTGGCGACGGCCCCAATCTTCAATGCGATGAATCTTGCCGCCGCGGCCGGCAACAAGTCCTTTGTAGCGTTCGATCATCGCAGGTACTTGCTCGCTTTGATCCGGATGGACAATAAAAACTATTTCATAGTGACGCATCATTTCTCCTTAAGGTCGGATTATAGAATCGCCCACCTCGGCGTCAGGACGAGTGTGGGAAGAGGAAAACCCGCGATCATACTAGGTTAAGAGCAAAAACTCAATGTCTTCAGAGACTTAAGCCGCATCGATGAGGACGGTTCCAAGGAGAGAGGAGCTAAAAAGTTCTTGCTTTTTACTAAATGCTGTATAAAACTACAGCCTGTTTATAAAAACAGGCCTAAGAGGGATTCCCATCATGATTAAGCTGACTGCGCGCCAAGAAGAGATTCTGGGACTCATCCGTGATGCCATTGAAAAAACCGGATTTCCTCCAACCCGCGCTGAAATAGCCACCGAACTGGGTTTCCGTTCTGCTAACGCTGCCGAAGAGCATTTACAAGCCTTAGCCCGCAAAGGAGCGATTGAGATCTCTCCCGGTACCTCACGCGGGATTCGACTGCTGGATAGACCGGCTGATGGCAAAAAAATTCGTCGCCCCGGCATCCCGCAAATGGTTTTACCCCACCCCGGCCTGATGCAACTTTCACTTCCACTGATTGGTAGAGTCGCTGCAGGTTCACCAATTTTGGCCGAAGAGCATGTCTCCGCCACCTATCAAGTTGATCCTTCATTGTTTACTGCCAAACCCGATTACTTACTCAAAGTGCGTGGTATGTCGATGCGCGACGCCGGCATTTTGGATGGCGATTTGTTAGCAGTAAAAAAGACCGATAGCGCACGTGATGGCCAAATTGTGGTGGCACGGTTGGATGATGATGTCACCGTTAAACGCTTCCGTCGCAATGGTTCATCGATTGAACTACTGCCAGAAAACCCTGACTTTGATGTTATCCGCGTTGAGCCAGGCAGCCACGAATTTGCCCTCGAAGGATTAGCAGTGGGATTGCTGCGTGCCTGGGGCTAAGCCTGCGACGTAGACTCGCAAATCCATCACGAAGATTATTTCTTGTTTCGTGTTTTTCTGTGATGAAGTAGTTGATTCGCGATGCCACGCAAAATATTCACTTCCTCCGTCTCCAGCGAGGTGCGCGCAAAAAGACGGCGCAGACGTGACATTAATTTCTTCGGGTTCTGCTGATCAAGAAACTCTATCTCAATCAGTGCTTGTTCCAGATGCACGAACATGCCTTCAATTTGTTCATTCGTAGCCAGCTCTCCCGTAAAACCACTCTGATCCAAACTGCCAGCTTCGATAGGGCTTGCCAGCCCTGACATCCTGCACTCATAGGCCACAATCTGCACCGCTTGCGCCAAGTTCAACGAACCATACTCGGCGTCCGTGGGTATCGAGACAATCGCCTGACATTTTTCGACCTGCTCATTCGATAAACCATAGCGCTCGCTGCCAAACACGACCGCCGCGCGCAAACTATTAGTCGATTGCAGATGGCTGGCCAGCGACCTAGGCTCATAGCGAGGCGGCGAAAATTCCCGCACTCGCGCCGACAAAGCAACGCAAAAATTACATCCTTCCAGCGCTTCTTCCAATGAATTGACGATTCGTGCCTTTAACAAGACCTCGGTAGCACCGCTGGAAAAAGCTATCGCATCCTCATGCGATAGCACATCTGGATAGCGAGGATTAACTAGAACTAGCTCGGAAAACCCCATCGTTTTCATAGCACGTGCAGTCGCGCCGACATTGCCAGGATGACTGGTATCGACCAGCACAAAGCGCAAGCGCTGGGCTAATGGCAGGGACATTGGAAAAGAATTCGAGGTCTGATTCATTTAGAATAGCGAACTTGCGTGGCCACAGCGAATCTCCGATGGCTGCATTGTTCATTTAACTCATTGCTGTCGCCTCAGACTATCTGACGCGACGATCAAGACCGGATTTTAACGGAACGCTCATGCATCCCATGATCAATATTGCGGTGAAAGCCGCTCGTCGTGCCGCCTCAGTCATCACACGCGCCTCATTCGAGGTCGAGCAATTACGCGTGACTCACAAAGGGCACAACGATTTTGTGACCGAAGTCGACCAAGCGGCTGAGCAAGCCATCGTCGACGTGCTGCGGCAAGCCTATCCGGATCATGCCATCCTCGCCGAAGAATCCGGCGCATCAGCCAATCTGCACAAAGACAGTGAGTATGTTTGGATCATCGATCCTTTAGACGGCACCACCAACTTTATTCATGGTTTTCCTCAATACGCTGTCTCGATCGGCTTGCAGCACCGCGGCCAGATTACCCAAGCCGTTGTTTATGACCCCACGCGCAACGAACTCTTCACAGCCAGTAAAGGTGCGGGTGCATTTTTAAATGACAAACGCATACGCGTCACTAAACGCGACAAACTCGCCGATGCACTGATCGGCACCGGATTTCCCTATAGCGATTTGTCGGGACTCGATGAGTACGTCAAAATGTTTCATCTAATGACGCAAAAATCAGCAGGGCTTCGTCGCCCTGGTGCAGCCGCACTAGATTTAGCGTACGTTGCCGCAGGCAGGTTAGATGGCTTTTTCGAAAAAAATCTCAAACCATGGGACATCGCTGCCGGAACTCTACTTATTACCGAGGCTGGCGGTATCGTCGCTGATTTCCACGGCGAAGCCGACTATCTGTACAAAGGCGATGTCATTGCCGGTTCACCGAAAATCTTTTCGCAAATGTTGAACGTGCTATCACCCTTCGCCTGAAGATCATCACAATCTAATTAATCGGACTCGAAGCAGCTCTGTTACACTTCGGGTTCTGCAGTAATTGTTCCAGTCTTCTTACTGCCTCTCCTGATTCATCCCCTCTGGCCTGTGACTGGCGCCCTGAAGCGGCGGCGGGTCGATTTTTATCCCTATATATGTCATTTGCTGAACTCGGCTTGTCCGAAGCCATCGTGCGCGCCGTCACGGAAAACGGTTATACCCAACCCACTCCTATCCAAGCTCAGG
>JBEGSP010000129.1:0-25909 GCA_041179845.1 Pseudomonadota bacterium | reverse complement strand
ACGTCCTTGGTATTGGCCCTCTTGCAAGTGGGTGGCCATCCTCCGAAAGTCAGTGCCGATGTGCTCGAACAGATACGTCAATTAAAAGGTGAATATCTGTTCGAGACCTACATCTCTCTTTCGTGCCAGAACTGCCCGGAAGTTGTGCAGGCATTGAATTTAATGGCGATATTTAATCCGAACATTCGTCACGTGATGATAGATGGTGCGTTATTTCAAGACGAAATCAAAGAACGACAAATCATGGCCGTTCCAACCGTGTTTTTGAATGGCGAAGTCTTTGATCAAGGCCGAATGACGCTGGACGAAATCATAGCGAAATTAGATACGGGCGCAGCAGCACGCGCGGCAGAAAAAATTGACGCTAAAGATGTATTTGACATGCTCATCGTTGGTGGCGGTCCAGCGGGTGCGTCAGCTGCGATTTATTCAGCGCGTAAAGGTATACGCACAGGTGTGGTAGCACATCGCTTTGGGGGTCAAGTTCTGGACACCTTAAGTATTGAAAATTTTATTTCGGTGCAAGAAACCGAAGGGCCTAAATTAGTGTCTGCACTTGAACAACATGTGAAGTCCTATGATGTCGACATCATGAACCTTCAGCAAGCTTCTGCACTCATACCGGGTGACATTATTGAAATTAAACTCGATAGCGGCGCTAGCTTAAAAGCGAAAACAGTCGTCATAGCAACCGGCGCACGTTGGCGTGAATTGAATGTGCCTGGTGAGCAAGAATACCGTAACAAAGGGGTAGCTTACTGTCCACATTGCGATGGCCCTCTGTTCAAAGGTAAACGCGTTGCTGTTGTCGGCGGTGGTAATTCTGGCGTAGAAGCAGCGATAGATTTAGCAGGCATGGTTAGTCATGTGACTTTGCTTGAGTTCGACTCTACGTTACGCGCTGACGAAGTGCTGCAACGCAAATTACGCAGCTTATCTAATGTGACCGTTATTACCCAAGCCCAGACTACTGAAGTAATAGGTGACGGTGTAAAAGTGAATGGAATGCGTTACACAGATCGTGCCTCAGGCGTCTCCAGATTGTTAGAGCTGGAAGGTATTTTTGTGCAAATTGGTTTGTTGCCCAATACAGATTGGCTGAAAGGTACGGTGGCTTTGTCTGCGCGCGGTGAAATTGAAGTTGATCCTAAAGGTCAAACGTCAGTACCCGGTGTATTCGCAGCCGGCGATGTAACCACCGTGCCCTACAAGCAAATTATTATCGCTATGGGTGAAGGATCTAAAGCCGCATTAGGTGCGTTTGATCATTTAATCCGGAGCCCTGTTTCTGATACTAGCGAAATAAAACTCGCTGCTTAAAGTAAGCGTTACTTATAAAAATAAAGCCAGCTTATCGCTGGCTTTATTTTTTGTGCTTAGTTTAATGAGTTAAGCACGCAGCACTTCTTTTTTGAACGTTAAGCGCCAGGCATGCAATAGCGGTTCGGTATAACCAGCGGGCTGATCCAGCCCTTTAAAAACTAAATCGCTAGCGGCTTGAAATGCGTGAGATGTCGACAAATTAATCGCCATCGGACGATAAAACGGATCACCCGAATTTTGACCATCAACCACTTTAGCCATGCGCTCCAGCGTTTCTTTTACCTGAGCCTCGGTCACCACACCGTGCAATAACCAGTTAGCGATATGCTGACTCGAAATACGTAAGGTGGCACGATCTTCCATCAAACCTACGTTGTGAATATCCGGCACTTTGGAACAACCCACGCCTTGCTCGACCCAACGAACCACATAACCCAAAATGCCTTGCGCATTGTTATCTAGCTCTTGCTGAATATCCGCTGCTGACCATGTCGGTTTGGCTACCACTGGAATCATCAATAGCTCATCACGCAATTTCTTGAGCTCTGTTGGAGCATCCACCTTTTCTAGTTGCTGCTGAATTTCTGCCACATCGACTTGGTGGTAATGCATCGCATGCAATGTCGCTGCGGTTGGTGAGGGTACCCAAGCGGTATTTGCACCGGCTTTTGGATGACCAATTTTTTGCTCAATCATTGCTGCCATCAAATCAGGCATCGCCCACATACCTTTACCGATCTGACCACGGCCGCGCATACCGGATGAAAGACCGGTCAACACATTACTGCGCTCGTACGCGGAGAGCCAGGTTGACGATTTCATATCGCCTTTGCGCATCATTGGACCAGCCGTCATCGACGAATGCATTTCATCGCCCGTGCGATCTAAAAACCCCGTGTTGATAAAAGCCACGCGTTTTGATGCTTCTTTCAAACAGGCTTTCAAGTTAGTCGATGTACGACGCTCTTCATCCATGATCCCCAACTTAACCGTGTTCTCTTTCAAACCAAGCATGGCTTCAACACGACCAAACAATTCCGCTGCAAACGCAACTTCTTTCGGACCATGCATTTTTGGCTTAACGATATAGACTGAACCCGTACGCGTATTTCCTATTGTCTGAGTTGAAGGACGCTTCAAGTCATGCAGCGCAATCGTCGTCGTTACCACCGCATCCAAAATACCTTCAGGGATCTCTTTTCCATCGGCCATCAAAATTGCCGGATTCGTCATCAAATGACCTACATTTCGTAAAAACAGTAATGAGCGGCCATGCAGTTTTACGGTTTGTCCGTTGGCGCCCTTGTACTCACGATCAGCATTCAATGTGCGATCAAATGTTTTGCCACCCTTACTCACGCTTTCAACCAACGTGCCTTTTAAAATACCTAGCCAATTTTCGTAGGCCACTACTTTATCTGCACCATCAACCACGGTGACTGAATCTTCGAGATCAAGAATAGTCGACAATGCTGATTCAATGACGAGATCAGATATACCTGCGTCATCGGTTTTTCCAATCGGAGTGGTGCGATCAATACGTATATCGATATGAATTCCGTGATTTTTTAACAGCACCGATGAAGGTGACGATGCATCGCCTTGATAGCCTATAAATTTAGCCGCGTCTTTTAAACCGACCGTGCTGCCATCTTTAAGCGTAACGGCCAGCTGACCAGCATTCACTACATACGCAGTTGCGTTGGCATGTGATCCACTCGCCAACGGTGCGGATTGATCTAAAAAATTCCTAGCAAAGGCAATCACCTTCGCGCCACGCACGGGGTTATATCCACCGGCGCGAGTTGCACCATCGTTTTCTGGAATCGCATCGGTTCCATACAAGGCATCGTACAAAGAGCCCCAACGCGCATTAGCAGCATTCAACGCATAACGTGCATTTAAAATAGGCACCACCAATTGCGGGCCAGCCGTGACTGATAACTCTGCATCAACGTTTTCTGTTGTTACCTGTACTTGCTCTGGCACCGGCACCAGATAACCAATCGATTCCAAAAATTCACGGTACTTAGTCACATCAGCAATCGGTCCTGGATGCGCTTTATGCCATGCATCGAGTTCATGTTGTAAACGATCGCGCTCAGCTAACAACGCTGCATTTTTGGGTGCTAAGTCATTCGCAATTTGCGCGAATCCCTTCCAAAACGCATCGCTTGTCAAACCTGTGCCCGGTAAAACCTTGTCATCAATAAAGTTCTGAAGAACGGTATCTACCTGCAATCCATGGCAATCAGTTCGTTTAGTCATAGCGTTGGTCTTTCCTGCGTTAATAGTCATAAAAAATGCGCTGGCTTTAACTACCCAGCGCCAACAAAATTCAACAAATCATTCAGTGATGTTCCACTGCCTTTTGGTGTGACACCTAATTCTTCCATTGGAGCGTTCGCGCGATTTACCCAAAAAGTTGGATAACCAAACCAAGCCGCGCCGCATACATCCCAGGCATTACTCGATACAAACAACATATCTCTCGCTGCCAAGCCGAATGTGTCCGGTCCTAGTTGATACGCTTCGGGAGCTGTTTTGAATTTTTTTACTAGATGCACCGACAAAACCGCATTTAGCAAATCATCCATACCTGCCGCATGAACCGCCGCTTCTAGCATGTCGGGATTGCCATTCGAAAGTATGGCTAGCTTCATCCCACGTTCACGCAAATGCGTTAATACATCGACGCATTCGGGAAAGGCTGACAACTTCGCGTACTGGCCCATGAGCTGATTTTGCGCATCAAGCGTGAGATCAAGGCCCAGCTTGCGGCAAGAAAAAATTAGCGCGTCCTGCGTAACTTCCCAAAAGGGCTTGTAGGTATTGGAGAGCGTGCGCAAGCGGGTGTATTCAATTTGCTTGTCACGCCAAAGATCCGCCAGCGCGCTACCGCGCCCGGGGAAAAGCCGCTCTGCCAGAACGCCCATCGAATAGACATCGAAGAGCGTGCCGTAAGCGTCAAAAAGAATTGCCTGAATAGCCATACCCAACCAGATTAAAGATCTGGAGGCAGTATATTCACACTAAAAATCAATAAGCCTATCGTTCAGTTGATTCACTTATGACTTTTAGTCAAAGATGATGCGAATTAAACGTCGATATTGCCCGCTGCCAGTGCGTTCATCTCAATAAATGCTCGTCGTGGCTCAACATCGTCGCCCATCAGCGTGGTGAAGATTTGATCAGCCGCGATCGCATCTTCAATCTGAACTCTCAACAAACGACGCACGGTTGGATCCATGGTGGTCTCCCACAACTGCTCGGGATTCATTTCACCCAAACCTTTGTAGCGCTGCTTGGTAACCCCACGCTCTGCCTCGTCACGCAACCACGCCATCGCATGATGAAAATCGACGATGGCTGACTCACGTATCTTTTCGCCCGTACCACGACGCACCGACGCGCCCGGCCCGATCAAACCTTTGAACGTTGCTGCTGCTTCAGCTAACAAACCGTAATCCGCGCTGCGCACAAACTCAGCATCGATCACACTAATTTTTAAATTGCCGTGATGGCGACGCGCAATCCGCAAGCTGCGGCGCGCCGATAATTCATCGCTGGTTGCCGTCACACTCACCGCAGGATCGTTAATGGCTGCCGCCAGCGAATCAGCAGAAGCCGTCGCGGACTCCGCGGTATCAAGATCAAGTGTGACACCCGTCATGATGGCTGACAAAGCCGCATCATCAATCACGCGTGAAAGGCGCATGATGATGGCGTTCGCGGTGTTGTACTTACGAACCAACTCAGCCAAAGCATCACCGGCAATCGCTGCCGCATTTTCAGTAGGCACCAGCGCTGCATCATTGAGCGCGATTTGCATCATATAGCTGGCTTCTTCTAGATCGTCTTTCAAGTAGCGCTCGTCTTTGCCATGCTTTACTTTGTACAGCGGTGGCTGCGCAATATACACATGACCACGCTCGACCAATAGCGGCATCTGGCGATACAGCAAGGTCAATAGCAGGGTACGAATGTGCGCACCATCAACGTCCGCATCGGTCATGATAATGATACGGTGATAACGTAATTTATCGATGTTAAATTCATCCGCACCAATCGACGTACCCAGGGTCGCGATCAAGGTAGTGATCTGTTCAGAAGAAAGCATTTTTTCAAAGCGAGCCTTCTCGACATTTAGCACCTTGCCGCGTAAGGGAAGAATAGCTTGAAATTTTCTGTCACGCCCCTGCTTAGCTGAGCCTCCCGCTGAGTCGCCCTCGACGATATATAACTCGCAGAGCGCGGGGTCTTTCTCTTGGCAGTCAGCCAGCTTAGCCGACAAACCCAAACCATCCATGATGCCTTTACGACGTGTTAATTCACGCGCCTTGCGTGCAGCTTCACGCGCACGCGCTGCTTCTACAATTTTTCCGCAAATAATTTTTGCATCATGCGGACGCTCCGCCAAATAATCCGTTAGTGTCTTAGCGACGACTTCTTCTACCGGACCGCGCACTTCTGATGAAACGAGCTTATCTTTGGTTTGTGAACTAAATTTCGGCTCAGGCACTTTGACCGATAAGACGCAGGTTAAGCCTTCGCGCATATCATCGCTGGCGATTTCAACTTTGGCTTTTTTTGCGAACTCGTGTTCATCAATATATTTATTTATGACTCGCGTCATCGCTGCGCGCAAGCCGGTCAAATGCGTACCGCCATCGCGCTGTGGAATATTGTTCGTGAAGCACAGCACTTGCTCATTGAACGCATCATTCCATTGCATGGATACGTCGACCGTAATTTGCGTGTTGTGTTCCGACATACGCTCGCCAGTCGCCTGAAACACATTGGGATGCAACACGTTTTTATTTTTGTTGATGTACTCAACAAAACCGCGAGTGCCGCCCTCAAAAGCGAAGCTTTCTTCTTTACCCGTACGCTGGTCAGTCAGCTTAATGTGTACGCCATTATTCAAAAACGATAATTCGCGGATGCGCTTGGCGAGAATGTCGTAGTGATATTCAACGTGAGTGAAAATTTCTTCGTCGGCCCAAAAATGAACTTCGGTACCACGCTTGTCGGTGTCACCCACCAGCTTGATTGGCGAGACTTCTACGCCCTCTTGCGTTTCTGTTTCACGATTTTGCGGAATGCCGTGCGCAAACTCCATGAAGTATTGTTTGCCATCGCGACGTATGGTCAGACGCAATTTTTTAGACAGTGCGTTGACGCACGATACGCCCACACCATGCAAGCCACCTGAAACTTTGTATGAGTTTTGATCGAACTTACCGCCTGCGTGCAATTCGGTCATCACGATCTCAGCCGCGCTACGCTTTGGTTCGTGTTTGTCATCCCACTTGATACCGGTTGGTATGCCACGACCATTATCGCGAATAGAAATCGAGTTATCAGAATGGATGGTGACGTCAATTTCGGTGCAATGCCCAGCCAAGGACTCATCAATAGAGTTATCCAACACCTCGAATACCAAATGATGCAAGCCGGTGCCATCGGACGTATCGCCGATATACATACCAGGTCGTTTTCGAACCGCTTCTAGGCCCTCTAGAATTTGAATGGACGACGCGCCATACTGATTAGACGGAGTACTGTTTTCTGATGGAATTGCGGCCATGGCTACCTTAATAAATCAATTGCGCAGTAAATCACTGTGTTAAAAATGCGTCGAAGGGGCCTGCTGGCCCCTTCGAATTACGAATGATGTGTTTTAAATTCTCATTGGCATAACGACATATTTGAAATTCGGATCATCTGGAACGGTAATCAATGCCGACGAATTGGCATCGCCAAGCGAGATGCTGACTTGATCGCACTTCAAATTGTTCAAGACGTCTAACAAATACGTCACATTAAAACCAATATCGACGCTGTCGCCGCTGTAATCGATTTCGAGTTCTTCAACCGCCTCTTCCTGATCGGCATTCGTAGAACTAATTTTCAAACTGCCCGGCGCAATCACGCAACGCACGCCTTTGAATTTATCTGAGGTCATGATGGCTGTACGCTGCAGTGAACGCAGCAAAACATCGCGGCCAATCGAAAAATTATTTTTGTACGCTTTAGGAATAACGCGGGTGTAATCAGGGAATTTACCCTCGACTAATTTGGAGATCAGTTCGATGTCAGAGAAATCGAGCTTGACCTGATTGGTTGCAATCTGCAAAGTAACCGGATCATCAGTTTCTTCCAATAGACGCTGCAATTCCAAAATCGTTTTGCGCGGAATAATCACTTCCTGACGAACAAACTCTTGCTCGGTAACGATTTGTGAAAACGCCAGTCGATGTCCGTCCGTAGCCACTGCAATCACATTCTTACCATCGACCACCAACAACAATCCATTCAAGTAATAACGAATGTCTTGCTGGGCCATAGAAAAATGAACCATATTGAACAGATGCTTCAGTGTCTTCTGCGGCAATTCAACCTTGGCAGAAAAATGCTCTGCTTGCGCAACCGTTGGAAACTCTTCCGCTGATTGCGTCTGCAAAGCAAAGCGTGATTTGCCGCTCTGTATAGTCATTCGCTTGTTAGTCAGCGACAACGACACTTCGGCTTCTGGAAGCGCGCGCAAAATATCCAACAGCTTACGAGCAGCGACCGTCGTCGCAACCACCTCTTTTCCCGATCCGATGGCAGCGTGGGTGCTGATTTGCACCTCTATGTCCGTTGATAACAAGGACACGTTCTCTCCATCTTTTCGGATGAGGATATTGGCGAGAATCGGCAATGTGTGCCGACGCTCGACAATACCACTCACGATTTGCAGAGGCCGCAACAAAGCGTCCCTGTGAATTTTTACCAGTAGCATCGTGCGTTCCTTTCGCGAGTCGCTTTCTGTATCAGCATTTTTGGTTCTTTTTTATTTGCTGCTCTGGATTAATGCCAGCTCAGCCCTTTAAGGTTTGCTCCAACACGTGAAGCTCGTGATTGCATTCGGGATTTTTACTACGATCTGCAGCAATCTTTCTTACAGCATGTAGCACGGTCGTGTGATCACGGCCGCCAAACAATTCACCAATTTCCGGCAGACTTTTTTGCGTCAGCTCTTTCGCCAAGTACATCGCTATCTGCCGTGGGCGCGCAATATTCGCTGGCCGCTTTTTTGAATACATGTCTGCGACTTTAATATTAAAAAAGTCAGCAACGGTTTTTTGTATGTTCTCGACGGAGATCTGTCGATTCTGCACTGACAATAAATCCTTCAATGCATCTTTAACGACATCAATCGTGATGTCTTTCCCGTGAAAGCGCGAGTAGGCAAGAATTTTGCGTAGCGCCCCTTCCAGTTCGCGCACATTCGAACGCAAATGTTTCGCCACAAAAAACGCCACGTCATCCGACAGTGCGGCGCCCTCAAGCGCAGCTTTTTTCAACAAGATAGCCACGCGCATTTCTAGCTCGGGCGGCTCCACAGCGACCGTCAGCCCTGAATCGAAGCGAGAGATCAAACGATCATCCATACCCGTAATTTCTTTTGGATAGGTATCGCTCGTAATAATGATTTGCTTCTTGGCAGCGATCAGCGCTTCAAAGGCATAGAAAAATTCTTCTTGCGTTCGGTTTTTACCGCCAAAAAACTGGATGTCATCGATCAGCAGTAAATCCAGCGAATGGTAATAGCGCTTAAAGTCATCAAAGCCTTTGCGCTGATAAGCCGTAACCACATCGCGCACGTACTGCTCTGCATGGATGTAACGAATCTTGACGGAGGGATTATCAGCCAACACCTGATTACCGATGGCGTGAATCAAGTGGGTTTTACCCAGTCCGACACCGCCATATAAAAATAGCGGGTTATAAGAAATTCCTGGGTTACTGGCGACCTGAATAGCCGCGGCACGGGCCAGCTGATTGGCCTTGCCCGTTACAAAGCTGTCGAAAGTCAGCGCTGGATTAATTCGGCTCTGATCCCGGCGTAAATGCGTTTCCTCAGGCTGCGCTGCGCGCTCAATTGGGGCGTCTGACGCTGCCAACAAGTTCGCGGGCGCACTCGGTCCTGCTGTTTTTTTAAGCTGCCCGTTACGCGGGTCAAGAACAAACTGTACGTCCACCGGCGACTGCCAAAATTCTGCAGCAATGGTGGTGATGCGGTCGGCAAACTGGGTTTTGACCCAATCGAGTTTGAAACGATTCGGCGCAGCGATGCGCAGACGACCGTCCTCAAAGTCGAGCATCGCCAGTGGCTTGATCCAGGCGCTAAATTGCTGAGGCGTCAGCTCCTGCTGCAGCCGCAATGCACAGGTCTGCCAGAATTCTTCCATGCGTTATTCGGTTGTGGGAGCAACGGGAGACAGTGCGCCCCGAAGTTCTAGGTTGGTCTGACGGCCACAGCGCAAAGGCTGGCCGGAACAGCCTCTATTCTACTCTTGCCAGGCCAAGTTATCCACAGGAAGGGCCCAAAAATGATGAATCGCCAACCGTCTTGATGGATCAAATTTTTTGCTAATTAGTTAACTCTTGTGAAAGCCTTGGAATCCGTGGCCGGAGATGGGGCATTCGGGCGCCTATCGGTCCGCGAGCCTGCATAAACCCGTGTTTAACAGCGGTAAGTGATTGACAGAAATAGACAAAATGCTGTCTAATCCACGGTTCTCTGCGTTGTGCGCTGCCGTATCTGTATCTTAGCGCCGCAACTCAAGTTTTTGGCCGGGCATTTACGCCGGTTTTTGCTCAGTCTATACCGATCAGCGAGACCCAACATGAAACGTACCTTTCAACCCTCAGTCGTCCGCCGCAAGCGCACACATGGCTTCCGCGCACGCATGGCTACCCGCTCAGGACGCGCTGTACTTAATGCGCGTCGCGCCAAAGGTCGCAAGCGTCTAGCCGTTTAAGGCTTGGTAGCACGACCTTGCCCGAGACTCCATCCGGCGATCATCCGGAAGATTTCGGCAGACATCGACGTATTCTTAAAACGGATGAGTTTTCATCCGTTTTTCGTTTACGCCCCGTAAAGCGCACGGAGCACTTTGCGCTTTACCAGCAATCGAATGCACTTGGCCATGCCAGACTGGGCATCGTCGTAGCGAAAAGATTAGCTCAACGAGCAGTGACTCGAAATATGATCAAGCGCATTGCAAGAGAAATTTTCCGTCGCTCAGAACTGGCATCAACTGACTGCATTATTCGGCTTACCAATCCGCTGATGAGTCGCAAACAAAGCGCTTCTTCAAAATCGTGCAAAATTGCACTTACGGCTGAGCTGAAAACTCTACTTATCTCCGTCGATAGTCAAACTCGCCACCGCATCTAATGAAATCCTTGCTGTTGATTCTGCTGCGTATCTACAAAATAGCGATCAGTCCGCTACTCGGCCAGCATTGCCGCTTTTATCCGAGTTGTTCGGAGTATGCGCAGCAAGCCATCGTTGAACACGGTGCTTTGCGCGGCAGTGCATTGGCCTGTCAACGCTTGTGCAAATGTCATCCCTGGCATGCCGGTGGCGTCGATCTTGTACCAAAACGTAAGCTTTCTAGCGAGGTCGCCAACAAAGGTGACCACGTAACGCACTCACACCCCTGAACCATTATTCCTTTTCGCGACTCTTATGGATATCAAACGTACAGTACTGTTGGTGATTTTCTCGCTTTCGCTGCTAATGCTGTGGGAGAACTGGACTATCTCCAATGGTGGCCCATCGATGTTTGCGCCTGAAGTCGCTCCCAGCACTAACACCGCGACAACCAACACAAAAACCGATTCATCATTGCCGCAAGCCAGCGTTAGCGCTCCGGCAGCCAGCGGTGCCGATGTACCTGCAGGCGCAACGAGCGTCCAAACCGGTGAAAAAATCACCATCACGACCGATTTGTTGAAAGCCGAAATCAACACCGCCGGCGCAGAACTTACTCGCATCGAACTACTGCAACACAAAGACAGCAACGACCAAAGCCGGAATGTCGTCTTGATGGAATCCGAATCAGGTCGAACCTATGTTGGCCAGAGTGGCGTGATTGGCGCCAATGCTCCGAATCACCGTTCCTTATTCACTGCTCGCCCGGGCGTACGCTCGCTGGAAGGCGCGAATAGTGTGCAACTGATCCTAGATGCTGAACTGGACGGTGTAAAGCTCACCAAAACCTATACGTTCAAGCGCGGCGAATATGAAATCGAATTGACTCACGACATCGCAAATGCCACTGCTACAGCGATTACACCATCGGTGTATGTGCAACTCGTGCGCGACGCTAGCAAGCTCGAAGGCGACTCTCGCTTTTACAGCACGTTCACTGGCCCTGCGATCTACACCGATGCAGAAAAATTTCGCAAAGTTACTTTCGAAGATATCGACAAAGGTAAGCAACCACCTGCTGCGCAAACAGACAAAGGTTGGATTGCGATGGTTCAGCATTATTTTGTTTCTGCTTTCCAGCCATTAGACAAAGGCACGTACGAATTATTCACACGAAAAATCGATGACAGGCTGTACGCCGTTGGCACCATCATCAAATTGGGAAGCATAGCGCCCGGCGCACACGCAAAATCAACCGGCAAGCTCTACACCGGTCCACAAGAGTCCGCCAACCTCGAAAAATTTGCGCCCGATTTTGATCTGGTAAAAGATTATGGTTGGCTGACATTGATTGCTAAACCTATTTTCTGGTTGATGGAGCAAATTCAAAAGCTGCTCGGAAACTGGGGCTGGACCATTATCGTTCTGACGATATTAATTAAGCTGGCATTTTTCCCTCTGTCGGCAGCAAGCTATCGCAGCATGGCGAAGATGAAATTAGTCACGCCTAAAATGACGGCTATTCGCGAGCGCCACAAAGGCGATCCACAGCAAATGAATGCGGCGATGATGGAGCTCTACAAAACCGAAAAAATCAATCCACTCGGTGGCTGTCTTCCTGTCATTGTTCAAATTCCTGTATTTATTGCGCTGTATTGGGTATTGCTGGCGAGTGTAGAAATGCGCCATGCACCGTGGTTAGGTTGGATTCAAGATTTGGCTGCACCCGATCCTTGGTACATCCTGCCTGTGATCATGGCGGTGTCGATGTTTGTGCAAACCAAACTCAATCCGACGCCACCCGATCCGATTCAAGCCAAAGTAATGATGTTTATGCCGATCGCTTTTTCGGTGATGTTTTTCTTTTTCCCTTCGGGCTTAGTGCTGTATTGGGTCGTCAACAATCTGCTCTCTATCGGACAGCAGTGGGTGATCACACAAAACGCAGAAAAGTCAAAATAGATCTCCTCACGATGCGCTTTGCGCGTAACCGTGACTTTCAAAGTCCGTCGCCATTGGCCACGGACTTTTTTGTTTACAGATAAAATCTCATCATGCTTTCAGATGCATCACCGATCGCCGCTATTGCCACCGCCCCGGGTCGAGGAGGTATTGGCGTCGTGCGCATTTCGGGTAAAGATCTACGATCCTTGGCACGCGCTGTCTGTAAGTTAGATAACTCTGCTGAACTCAAACCACGCTACGCAAGCTACCTAGATTTCATTCGTGCTGATGGCAGCGTGATTGACTCTGGACTCGCGATTTATTTTCCTGCGCCGCATTCCTATACCGGTGAAGACGTCTTGGAATTACAAGGTCATGGCGGGCCGGTCGTGCTGCAGATGCTCCTTAGCCGCTGCTTGGAAGCGGGTCAGGAGATAGGGCTACGCATTGCCAACCCGGGTGAATTTACCTATCGCGCCTTTCAAAATGAAAAAATGGATCTGGCGCAAGCGGAAGCCGTTTCCGATTTAATTGAAGCCTCGACCGAAGCCGCAGCAAAACTCGCTACTCAATCACTGTCCGGTGCATTCTCGCAAGCGATTCATCAACTGGTTGAGCAAGTGATTAACTTACGCATGCTAGTGGAAGCGACACTTGATTTCCCCGAAGAAGAAATCGAGTTTCTAGAAAAATCAAATGCGCGTGGCAAATTAAGTGCTGTGCTCACCGCATTAAATACGGTACTCGATCAAGCATCGCAAGGTGCGCTGTTACGTGACGGATTAAATGTCGTGCTGGCAGGTCAACCGAATGTTGGAAAAAGTTCCTTACTCAACGCACTCGCCGGTTCCGATGTGGCTATTGTTACTGCTATCGCAGGCACGACACGCGACAAAATCACCGAGACCATACAAGTTGAAGGTATACCCATCAATATCATCGACACGGCGGGTATCCGCGACGATGAACAAGCCGATGGTGAAGTGGAACGTATAGGTATCGCGCGCACATGGGCCGCTGTTGAAAATGCGGATGTTATTCTGCATGTTTTAGATGCAAGTCGAGGACCGACACGCGGCGATGAAGAGATTGTTGCGCGTCTTCCTGAGCATATTCCGTTACTGCGCATCTGGAATAAAATCGATCTTTCGGGTCACCATGCATCGATCAACATCGAGTCTGACGCGACGCATATTTATCTGTCGGCATCAGAACGCTTGGGCATGGATTTGCTACGCAGAGAATTGTTGCGCATCGCTGGCTGGCAGCAAACCGGTGAATCGATTTATCTTGCGCGTGAGCGTCATCTGCTTGCACTTAAAAGTGCGCAGTCACATTTGACGATTGCCAGTGAATTAGCAGCGCAAAACGATAGCGCACTCGACTTGTTTGCAGAAGAACTGCGCCTTGCGCAAGATCGCCTGAACAGCATTACTGGCGCATTCACATCCGATGATTTGCTGGGTGTGATTTTCAGTCGCTTTTGCATAGGTAAATAAGTTCTTACAATCACGTAGTATTCTGAACGCTTGAAAACTTCGCACAGATACTTCGCCTCACAACTCATTAGGTACGTATAATTTTCCCTGATTTTTACAACAGAGACAGTCATCATGCTAAAACTTTCTAACCTACGCCGCTTGCCAATAGTGCTGCTACCAACAGCCCTCGCCGTTCTGACATTCACAGCGTACGCAGCCGACGCTAGCAAAGTTGAAAATCTGCGCGTTACTAACGCATGCAAATATTGCGACCTAACCGACGCCGCTTTGGCAGGCGCCGATCTTCGTGGTGCCGATTTTCAAAACGCCAACCTCTCGGGCGCAAATTTGTCCAAAGCCGATCTGTCGCAACGGCCACTCGAGAAACGCACACTATCGACTAATTTCGAAAGTGCGAATCTGAAAAAAACCAATCTGTCCGAAGCCAAATTAAATGGTGCGAATTTTTTAAATGCTTTTTTGCGCGACACTAATTTGGAAGGTGCCGATTTATCGGGTGCGAGTTTTAGTGCCGCTAATTTGAAGGGCGCCAATTTAAAAGGCGCAAAAATGGACGGTGCAAAATTAGAAGGTGCCAAGCTGTGCAATACCGTAATGCCTGATGGCAGCGTCAACGATTCCGGCTGTTAAACAGCAAATCCTAACGCGCTACTGCACAGCTATATTTGCATTACCGGTGTGCAGCGGCGCGTGATTTTTTGAAATCTGATTTACGAATCAAGCTATGAATACCCTTGGTTCTGTCTACCACTTGCGAGACATTAAAATCCGTCGCCGCAGATAAATAGGCATACGCGACCGCTCTATCCATTCCTAACACTTCAGACAGAAAACGCACCGACTCGCGTACGGCGTCTTTCATCGCTTCATTCAAATCAGGATGCAAGCCAATCGCAATCCAGTATTCTTTTGTTTCACCGAAAGGCTTCACCAAGGTGCCAGACGATGAAGGAATGCGCGCATCGCCTTTCTTTAAAAGCGTAAACCGAAACGTCGCACGCATAGAGTGCTCTAACGCTGTTAATGCGACTTCACCGTTACCTTGTGACATATGCGGATCGCCCGTATAAAAATTAGCGCCGCTTACAAACACCGGCAAATAAACGGTGGTACCCGCACCTAAATCTTTGACGTCCATATTCCCACCAAAAACACCGGGCGGAACGGAATGCACTAATTCATTTGTATCCGCGGCAACGCCCATCACACCCATGAATGGCGCGGTAGGAAAAGTCACCTCTGCACCGTGCTTATTTTTAAGCACACCTTCCCATTGACCGCGAACTGTTCTGCGTATCGGCGTAAATACCGAGACGTTATGAAATTTTGACGGATAGTCTGCACTAGCATCGGCCTCAGGCTTTGCGCCTTCAGGGAACTCACCCGGCAACGCGCCTTTGCCATGACGATTAGAAATCACGCCATACGGTACACGCGGCGTCACCGCTAATATATCTATCTTCAACACATCCCCAGGCTCGGCTCCCTCTATCGCGACCGGACCGGTCACGATGTGTGGGCCATCTTTAACAAAGTCATGCGACAAATTTGACTGGGTAATCGCAATCGCATCGTTTAACACCATGCGTGAAGGAATGCCGTGCGAAGCAAAATACTGAACTGGATTTCTACCCTGATCTTCGAGTATGCCCTCATGTGACACCGTATCAAACACCACCGTCGCACCGGAAGGAACGGTTAATACAGGGGCATCACTCGCGTTTGGTAAATAACCCCATTTGATAGTAGACAGCGTGGAAGGCACATAAAATACTTTACCGCCCAAGCCTTTCATAGCTAACGGGCCCGGCTTATCCGCTAATGGCTGTAAAGGCATTGTGTAGGGGGAGGCCGCAATGGCCGACAAGCTCGCCGTTAAAAGAGAAATGCAAAGAATGTGATGTTTGATTTTCATTGTCTCGTTAAATCCATACGCTAAAACTACATAAAAATTTTGCTACGATTAGCTCAAACGTCGGTGACTAGCGTTGTTCGAAGACGCCAGTTGCGCGATTTTTTCTAACCGTATCCCACGAAAAGATTTGGCCGTTCATAGCGACAAACACCCCTGGTGCACACAATTGTGCAACTGCCATTGCAAAACCTAAATTAAATAAAGCATCGGAGTTTGCTATTTCATAGGGAATCATCGCTCCTACTAACACGATGGTTTTTGCTAATTTTGAATGGCCGAGTACTTCGGCGGTGTCGCATAACGTATCGGTGCCATGAACGATAAGGATTTTATCTTCTGTCGAATCGCTACATGCTTGTTTTATTCGCTGACGATGCGATGCTTGCATTTCTAGAGAATCAAGCGCAAACAAGGGCTCGAACACCACGTCTTGAGTTAAGCGCGCGCGCGCTAAAACTGCAGGCAACACGCTTTCTCTAAAGACCAATTGGCCTGTTAGCTCATCGTAGTGCTTGTCAAACGTGCCTCCAGTGGCAATGATGCGCAGTGTCATAACGGTCAGCAGATTTTGCGGGAATAATCAGAAGACTGAGATCATATCCTGAAGCCCGAATTGTTCGTTCAGAAGATACGTCCGCTGTGCTGAGGGTCTTTTACCCAGCAATCCCGAACGAAAAACAAAATTTTACGAAAAAAAAGAGTGGACTCGAAGAGTCCACTCCTGAAATGCGGGGCAAGCAAGGCGAGGATCGACTTGACTGCCCGCCATCCGAGACAAGATGGACCCCAATGGTATGAGAGCTGACGAGCTCAATCCAATGCTATGTTGGAATGGCTTTATGCGGCAACGCTGTCGATGTAAGCGTAATTAAAAAGTTAAGAATTGGCATCGCTCGCTAACGTTGTATAACCCTCTTATACAGACGCGCTTTCATACGAGGGCGTTAAACGGCTAAACTATTGCTTATTGTTTGCTCTCGCATTCTTAAATGAAACCTGTCGCACCAGGCACTGTCATTTTTCATCGCTATCGCGGCTATGGCGTGGTGACGTCCGTCAATTTGATGACGGGATGGATATCGGCGCGTTTTTCTAATGAGGGCCGCACATTAGATCTGAATCTATCCTGCGATCATGTACAACATGCCGATGGCGAACCTATTCATTTTCGTAGCGCCTCTCCGGATCGTATGCCGCATGGCCGGTTAATGGCGATGGTGCGCGAATTGCACAAAGCAGGTTATCAACGCCTTTATCTTTACAGCTGGCCCAAGCCGTCAGGTCTGCATTGGCGTTGGCATTTATTTACGGGGCCGCGCCACTGGATGCAACGAAGTTGGCGCGAAGGTTGGTATGGCTCGGGGGCAGAATACAATCTCAACCCAGTCGTAGGGTGGGGCGATAATCCGGGCGCTTCTGAACATGATCTTGTCTCTGCGCTCGCTAAATTTGACCCACATGGCTTAGCGCGTGCATTGGGAAGAGATGAAGACCATACGCAATGGTTTAACGATGTCTGTAATGCGCTACTGCCTAATTACACATTCTCACTTGGTTGGGATCAGCATGCAGGCCCACAGCCCGATCATTTACCTGTGATTCCCTTGCGCAGTAATGTCAAACCCTACGACGGTCCACCATTACCATGGCCACCCGGCTGGGGTCGTCTGTGGAGTAGCGTTCCCAGAGTGACGCCATCGGTTCGTATCACGGGAACAAATCGCGCTGACGTCCCCTCAGACGCCGACCGTTAATATCCGCAATACTGACTTCGCGCGGGCCAGGCAGTAATGTGATGGTCGCATTAGCTTGAAGACTTCCTTGCTGTATCACTTTCAAATAAACGCCGGTAAATCCTGATTGAAGCATGTGTTTTACTGCATGCCGAAAACCCATACGTGCTGCAAATTTGTAGCAGGGTGCGCGCGGCTCGGTAACTTCCAACAAAACCTCACCCATTTTTAAACGATCACCAACCCAAAGATCGTGTTCCACGATTCCTACCGTCGTAAGATTTTCACCCATGGCCCCGGGCGCTAATTGAGCCGCTTTTTTAATCGCATCGGCGTGCGCCTTTTCCCAAAACGCATAGTGCTCATGCGGGTATAAATACACCGCTTTATCTAGACCACCATGAACCGTTAAGTCGGCTTGCTCATCACCTTCAATGCCAAGTATGCCTACTTGCACGGCGCTATCAACGGCTTGCTTGCGTATGCCTGAAATAACAGATTGCGTTACTCCGCTATCACTGACAAACAATGGCGCAACTTTGCCTCGATTAACACTAAGAATATGCATACGATCACACTTTCGTTGCGATGTTATTTACTGGCCGTAGAAGTAGTCATCGAGGAGGGCGATTTTCATGGGGGACTTCGCTTCCTCCAAAAGCCCGACCCGATCGCACAGCCATGCAAGTTAACTGAACTTATTGACATTTGGTTATGTTTTAACAGCAATAGCGAGAAAATATCGACTTTTCCTGCGCTGATCGAGGTCCGGCTTACGCCAAAACTATCCTCTCAAATCATCGAGAAGAGTACAATCTTTCCATAACTTTTTTTCACATAATTCTAATAAGACGCTCAGCCAACACTCTGATTGAACCACCAGCAATCAATCAGAGCACGCGGTTATCCACACCGCATCCGACATGACCGCCGTATAGCCCAACACAGGGCGAGCACAAACAGTGACGACGATCCTGCCGACCCGGCCACGCAATCTTTTTGGCATGGAGGTAGACAATAATGAATCAGCCGCACATGGCAGGTACTGCCATTAATAATCCACCTAGTTACGTTAAACACGCAAAGCTAATCGCGTGGGTTTCTGAGATTGCAGCACTAACGATTCCTGATCAGATCGTCTGGTGCGATGGGTCAGAAGAAGAATACGATCGCTTGTGTGCTCAGATGGTGGCTTCGGGCACCATGAAAAAACTCAATCCTGTAAAACGACCCAATAGTTATTTAGCCAATTCCGATCCGTCTGATGTAGCACGCGTTGAAGACCGCACTTACATTTGTTCTGAACACAAAGAAGATGCAGGTCCAACTAACAATTGGATGGCGCCCGCCGAAATGCGCGCAACACTCAACGGTTTATTTGCTGGTTGTATGCGTGGTAGGACGTTATACGTGGTTCCATTTTCTATGGGCCCTTTGGGCTCACCGATTGCACATATTGGTGTTGAGTTGTCCGATTCACCTTATGTCGTAGTGAATATGCGCATCATGACGCGTATGGGTAAAGCGGTCTACGACGTACTGGGTACCGACGGTGCATTCGTTCCTTGTGTGCATAGCGTTGGCGCACCCCTCGAGCACGGTCAGTCTGATGTTGCATGGCCATGCAATGCCACAAAATATATTGTTCATTATCCAGAAACTCGCGAGATCTGGTCTTTTGGTTCTGGCTATGGTGGCAATGCTTTGTTAGGCAAGAAATGTCTGGCTCTGCGTATCGCTTCCACGATGGGGCGCGACAATGGCTGGCTCGCTGAACACATGTTGATACTTGGCGTGGAATCTCCCGAGGGTAAGAAACAATATATCGCTGCTGCTTTTCCATCCGCATGCGGTAAAACTAATTTCGCGATGCTAATTCCGCCGCTCGTTTTCAAAGATTGGAAAGTCACCACCATTGGTGATGACATCGCTTGGATTAAGCCCGGCAGTGATGGTCGTTTGTATGCGATTAATCCTGAAGCCGGTTATTTCGGTGTAGCTCCTGGTACCAATAGCAAAACTAACGCTAATTGTATGGCCTCGTTATCGCGCGACACGATCTTTACCAACGTTGCATTAACGGATGATGGCGATGTGTGGTGGGAAGGCATGACCAAAGAAGCGCCTGCGCATTTGATTGATTGGCAGGGTAAGGATTGGACGCCTGAATCAGCTAAACAAAATGGGCAGAAAGCGGCACATCCCAATGCCCGTTTTACTGTCGCTGCTACACAAAATCCCGTACTCGACACTGAGTGGGATAACCCTGCAGGTGTGCCTATATCTGCCTTTATTTTCGGCGGTCGTCGTTCGTCTACCGTGCCATTAGTTACCGAAGCTCGCGATTGGATAGAAGGGGTTTACATGGCTGCCACCATGGGTTCAGAAACAACCGCTGCGGCTGTTGGTCAACAAGGCGTTGTCCGTCGCGATCCGTTTGCTATGTTGCCTTTCATTGGTTACAACATGAGCGATTATTTTGCTCATTGGATTTCAATAGGCGAGCGGATTAAGGAGCTAGGCGGAAAAGCACCAAAAATATTTTGTGTTAATTGGTTTCGTACCGACGCTTCTGGAAATTTTGTCTGGCCTGGTTTCGGTGACAACATGCGCGTCTTGAAGTGGATGTTAGATCGCGTTGCTAATCAGGTTGAGGGTGAAGAACATGTGTTTGGTGTTACGCCCGCATACGAGCATCTGCATTGGGATGGCCTAGATTTAAGTAAAGACGATTACGAGCAAATTACCTCTATAGATACACTAGCGTGGGAAAAAGAATTATCTTTACATGCCGAGTTATTTGAAAAGTTAGCTCATCGCTTACCAACACAACTTGATCAAACTCGTCGTCGTTTACTTCAAACTTTATCCGCCTAAGTGTTTTAGATCCAGCATGAGTGTCTCTTACATTAATGATCACCTTGTCTTTGCAGATGAGGTGGTTTTGATGGGTTATAACGCAGTGCGGCCCTAGTAATGGCTTTGTCTCCCTTACCCATGCGTGACGGTGTATCTGCCAGTCGCGTATGGTTACCCAACGGACCCTGGAAAACCATTGGTGACTATTTTGTTGTTCGTTTCCCGCAAGTTGCTCGCGAGAGTTGGTTACGACGCGTTAACCGCGGTGAACTCGTTGACGAACATGGCACAGCCATAACACTAGACCATGATTACCGTTGCGGTGCTTGCATTTACTATTACCGTGAACGAGCGATTGAAGCGTCGATTCCTTTTCAAGAAGCCATTCTTTTTCAAAACGATGAATTACTCGTCGTTGATAAACCGCATTTTTTACCCGTCACTCCTGGCGGTCGTTTTCTCCGTGAGACATTACTAGTTCGGTTAAAACTACGCACCGGCCTGGAAACTTTGTCTCCGATTCATCGTTTAGACCGAGAAACGGCCGGCGTGATGATGTTGTCGGTGAACCCGGCGACACGCAGTCTTTGGCAATCGTTATTTCGTAATAAGCGGGTTAGCAAATACTACGAAGCACTAGCTGCGTTTCGTCGTGATTTAACCTTTCCTGTGGAAAGACAAAGCCGCCTCGAGCGCGATGATGTGTTCTTTCGCATGAAAGAAGTACACGGCGATCCCAATACCCATACACACATTAATTTAGTGGAAATGCGTGATAACTGCGCTTTGTATGGTTTAACTCCTGTGACTGGAAAAATGCACCAGCTACGAGTACATATGAACGCCCTCGGCATACCGATTTTGAATGATGCGTTTTATCCAGTAGCTCAACCGGCCGGATCGGATGATTTTTCGAAACCCCTTAAACTACTCGCAAAACGCATTGAGTTCACCGATCCAATTACTGCTGAACCTCGACTCTTTGAAACCTTGCAGTCTTTATAAATGGTGGTCTGGTTTTAGCTTATAAACTGCGCATCTAATGTCCGTTAACAATTCACTTAGCGACGCATCCTCATCGCCCTTAATCAATCGAGCTATCGTTGCACTATCTATTGCTGCATTTGGCAGCGGTATGTCTATGCGCGTGATGGACCCGATGCTGGTTCGGCTAGCGTCTGACTTTGCTATTCCCATTGGATTGGCCTCATGGAGCATTACTGTTTTTGGAGTCGCTTACGGGTTTTCTCAATTGTTGTTTGGGCCACTGGGTGATCGCTACGGTAAAGTAAAAGTAGTCGCTTTTGGTAGCGGTGCTTGTAGTCTCGCTGCGCTTTTTTGTGCTTTTGCCCAAGATTTTTCTTGGTTATTAGTGGGTAGGGTTTTAGGCGGTGCGACGGCGGCTTCCATTATCCCGTTAGCAATGGCGTGGATAGGTGATGTGGTTGCCTATGAACATAGACAAGCGGTACTCGCAAAATTCTTAATTGGTCAAATTTTGGGTTTGTCAGCTGGTGTATTCGTGGGTGGATTTTCTGCTGAGTTTTTTAGTTGGCGACTTCCTTTTTTTGTTATTGCCATCTGGTTTGCTTTGATTAGCTTGTATCTAGGCTCGCATAGCAAACGACTGCCGGATCACACTCATGTTGTACAGCTAGGCGAGGGATCCGGGATCACTCGTTTATTGGGTGAGTTTCAAAAAGTACTCAGCATCCCTTGGGCTCGGCAAGTATTGCTTACGGTGTGTTTAGAAGGTGCTGCGGTTTTTGGTGCGTTGGCGTTTGTGCCCGCACATTTACATACGGTGCATGGGTTGTCTTTATCTTCTTCCGGCGCATTGGTAATGCTTTTTGGACTTGGCGGTTTAGCCTTCGCGTTTCAATCACGGCGCTGGATTAGCGTCTTTGGAGAAGTAAAGTTAATTCAGGCTGGCGCGCTGATTATGTGCAGTTCACTAATCAGTTTAGGTTGGCTGTCTTTGTGGTGGCTCACCATGCCAGCCTGTTTCTTGTTTGGCCTTGGCTTTTACATGATGCACAACACGCTGCAAATCAATGCAACACAAATGGCACCCGAGCGGCGCGGCGCCGCCGTCGCCACATTTGCTTCATGTTTTTTCTTAGGCCAGTCATCTGGCGTAGCTTTATCTGGTTCACTACTTACGTCGGTAGGAACGCCAATGCTATTAACCGGTGCAGCTCTACTTGTTTTGATAGTAGGAATTCGGTTTGCGACATTACGAAAGCAAAAATTCCTACTTTCGTAGAATACTAGGCTTCAAGCCATCTTTAAAATAGAAAAAACATTTTAACGACAGTTAATGTATTTTAACTATCTGTTGTCGCAATAAAGTCTATTTTATGAGCGTGAAGCAAAATTTCTAAATTCTGCTGCCAAGTTAGGCTGTGATTGCTCTACTTCTCTTGCCAAATTTATCAGCGTACGAGTATTAGTTACTCGGTCTGTTATCGTAGTCACTTTTGTGCGCTGCGGCGATACTAGCTTATTGATCCATTGACCTAAAACCAAGCCAATTGGCGCATTATTTGACGTTTCTGCGGCGTAATTTTGCATATAAACCCCTATTGAAAAGATGTTCTGTTGCGTCGCAGTATAATCAAGGCTCTGATATAAACAAAATTTTATATTAAAATATCCGTAATATTATTTATGAATAATCGGTTTTAATTACGATAAAGTTACTTAACTTCTCGTAAGTAGTCGTTATTCCTCGGGGATTAGTACATATGAGTTTCTTAAATTTAGATTTAAATTTGCTGCGTGTTTTCGATGCCGTCATGACGGAACAAAACCTAACTCGCGCTGCCAGTCGTCTGGCCATGACTCAACCAGCTGTGTCTAACGCCGTTAAACGTTTACGTGATGCACTAGGCGATGAGTTACTTATACGAACCGCCCACGGCGTTAAACCAACCGCCCGCGCAGATTCTCTTTGGCCGGCCGTTAGACGCGCATTAACGGAATTAGAAGAGGCGGTTGCACCACGCAGTTTCGAATTAGCTAGCGCACATGCGACGTTTCGAATGGCAATGGCTGATGCAACGGCCGGTTTACTACTGCCCTCTTTGGTTAGAGTTATTGAAAATCAAGCGCCGGGTATTGATATTCGCATGGTTCCACTAACCACACGTGAACCAAGACCGATGTTGTTGCGAGCAGATATAGATCTAGCTGTGGGGTTTTTCCCCGGGGTTGTCGCTCAGTTGCAAGGCGCCACTGAAACACCGATACGTCATGAACGTTTATTTGCAGGTGAATATGTTTGCGTCATGCGTAAGGAACATCCCCTTTCAGCAAAAACATTAAGCTTAGATGATTACTGTGGTGCTAACCATTTGCTGGTCAGTTTTTCGGGTCGTGCTCGAGGTTTAGTTGATGATGCCTTACTAACCTTAAATCGCGAACGTCGAATTTTACTTACCGTTAATCAGTTTTTTACGGCAGGTAAAGTTGTTGCAGCTTCGGACTTGTTAATGGTTTTACCAAGGCATTTGATTGAAGCCACAGGAATGACCAATGCATTGGTTGCTAAAGAATTGCCTTTCTCTATGCCTGAGCTACAAGTAGATATGTTGTGGCATGAAAGAGATGAGCGTAGTCCTGGTCATCAATGGTTAAGGAAACAATTACGAAATTCTGGCGCTTTTATTCCTATGGTTCCATAAACCTAGTTTATTGGTCACTATCTATCTTGTTCACAATGTAGTCACAAGTTATCAAGAGCTTTATCCACAGTGTTAAAAACAAAAAATTCAAAAAATATTTATTCGTTTTGTTTAATAGTAGTTTGTATTTAAAGATAGTAGTAATAGATAAAGCAGGTGCTTTTCTGTGGATAACTAGAAAAGGCTCTTTAAGTTCAAGGGATTGAAAAGAAGATAAGTCCTGAATAGGCTAGCAATTTTGTGAGGATGGTTTTTGTATAAAAAGTAGCTTGGCCATAAAATTGCATGTTATCCAGCTTATCCCAGTGCTTTATCCAGAGGCTTATGCACAGTTGCTATAACGTGATTCACCAAATTACGGGTATTCTTGCGTACTGGCTAAAACGTTGAAGCGAAATAAAAACAGTAAGACATCTTCCTATATATATTTTTCTCGACAACGTCATAACAATTACAAAAGGAAAAAACATGACTGGCAAACTTCCTGCATTAGGACATTTTGTTCATGGACAATCAGTTGCTGTCACTAGCGGTCGTAGTCAGCCGGTGTTTAATCCTGCTACTGGTGCAGCAATCGCAGACGTTGGTTTAGCAAGTGTTGAGGAAGTGAATGCAGCGGTGGCTTCTGCTAAGTTAGCTGCGCCTGCATGGGCCGATACAGCGCCTTTAAAACGCGCCCGCGTTTTATTCAAATTTAAAGAGCTGATTGAAAAGCATCATGATGATTTAGCAGCAACCATCACTAAAGAACATGGGAAAGTATTCACTGATGCAAAAGGCGAAGTGATACGCGGTTTAGAGATTGTTGAGTTTGCATGTGGCATTCCCCAGCTACTTAAAACACAGTTCACTGACAACATCGGTGGCGGTATAGATAATTGGCAGCTACGCCAGCCTTTGGGCGTTACCGCTGGCGTTACACCGTTTAACTTTCCAGTGATGGTGCCGCTATGGATGGCACCAATGGCGATTGCTTGTGGAAATAGCTTTGTTCTTAAACCCTCTGAACGCGATCCTTCTGCATCGTTGATGTTGGCGGACTTATTTAAACAAGCAGGTTTGCCGGACGGTGTGTTCAATGTTGTACAAGGTGACAAAGTCGCGGTTGATGCGTTGATACAGCATCCGGACATTAAAGCGCTTTCATTTGTTGGGTCCACTCCGATTGCTGAGTACATCTATTCAGAAGGTAATCGTCGGAAAGGCCCGTACCCATTGCGTGTGCAAGCATTGGGTGGGGCGAAAAATCATTTAGTAGTCATGCCTGATGCAGATCTTGATCAAGCGGTGGATGCTTTAATAGGTGCCGCTTACGGCTCGGCAGGTGAGCGTTGCATGGCGATATCAGTAGCGGTTGCTGTAGGCAGCGTGGCGGACAAGTTAGTTGAAGCACTGATCCCGCGTGTACGTGCGTTGAAAGTTAAAAACGGCATGGAAATGGATGCAGAGATGGGTCCAGTCGTAACAGCGGGGCACAAAGAAAAAATTGAATCGTATATCGATCAAGGTGTAAAAGCGGGTGCGCATTTGCTGGTTGATGGTCGTGGTTTGTCTGTTGTCGGCCATGAAAAAGGTTTCTTCTTGGGTGGAACATTGTTTGACCACACCACACCGGATATGACGATCTATAAGGAAGAAATTTTTGGACCGGTGTTGTGCGTTGTACGAGTGCCTGATATGGCCGCAGCAATTGAATTAATTAACGCTCACGAATTTGGTAACGGTGTGTCGCTGTT
>JBEGSP010000128.1:0-12621 GCA_041179845.1 Pseudomonadota bacterium | reverse complement strand
CAGCCCACTCACCCCACCAACTACCCGGATGCTCGGTCGCCCCTTCCATCCAGGCACTCGCGGTTTCTGGCAATTTGTCGTTGCTCCAGTAGCTACGTTTCTTTTTCGCGGGCGGATTAATGACGCCAGCAATGTGGCCAGAGGCCCCTAAAACGAACCGATTATTTTTACGCTTGCCGGCATTGATCAAATTGGTGCTCGAAAAAGCACTTCGCCAAGGCACGATATGGTCTTCGCGCGAGGCGTAAATAAAACTAGGCACTTGGACCTTGCCAAGATCAATCGGATCACCCTTAACAGACAGCTTGCCTGGAACTTTCAAATTATTTTCCAGGTACATATTGCGTAAGTAGTAGCAAAACATCGGACCCGGTAAATTGGTGCTATCAGAATTCCAATACAGAAGATCAAAGGCCGGCGGTGCTTCGCCTTTAAGATAATTTGCTTCCACATAATTCCACACCAGATCGTTTGATCGCAGGCTAGAAAACGCCGTCGCAAAATCACGCCCCGGCATCAGACCGCCTTTGCCTATGGATTGCTCACGTTGCGCAACCTGAGCTTCATCGACATAGACATCGATAGAACCTACATCAACAAAATCCAACATGGTGGTTAACAAAGTCAGGCTCGAAACGGGTTTTTTACCACGTGCTGCCATCGCCGCAAGTGCGCTTGCTAGCAACGTACCGCCAACACAGAATCCCAAAGCATTAACTTGCTTTTCACCGCTAATTTGTTGCGCCACTTCGAGCGCATCGATCACGCCTTTTTCTACATAGTCATCCCAACCCAGATGACCTAAGCTCTGATCAGGATTGACCCATGACACGACAAACACTGTGTGCCCTTGCTCAACGGCATAACGAATCAAGGAATTTTCTGGCTGCAGATCTAGGATATAAAACTTGTTGATACAAGGAGGCACAATGACCAAAGGACGTTGATAGACCTGTTTAGTGAGCGGGCGATATTGCAGTAGTTGAATCACGTCGTTTTCAAAAACAACCGATCCCTCGCTTGCTGCGACATTACGCCCGACTTCAAAAGCCGTTTCATCGGTCTGCGATATATGACCTTTACGCATGTCTGAGAGCATCTGCATGATGCCGCGCTGCAGGCTCTCACCTTTTGAATCAATGAGTAGTTGTTGTGCCTCAGGATTGGTCGCGAAAAAATTCGCGGGTGACATGGCATCAACGGTCTGCTGAGTCGCAAAGCGTATTTTTTTCTTGGTCTGTTCATCCACCTCGACTGACTCAGCCAAGGCATTTAAAAAATGGGCATTCAGCAAATACGTGGCCGCATTAAACGCATACAAAGGATTCGCTTGCCATGCAGGAGCAGAAAAACGTCGATCAGTAATTTGAGGTTTTTTCGACTCCATTAACCCAGACCACAAAGCAGAAAATTTTTCTGTGTAGTCTTGCTGCAGCTGCATCAGCTTTTCCGGAGGCACCAACGCCATCACGTTTTGCGTATCGCTGTGTCCATGCATTCCAGACATCCCTGGCATGCCAGACTGCATCAGATTCATCATCGATTGCCAACCTTTGGGGTCGGACATCTGTGCCATCCAAGCCTGCGCGTCATAAGCTGACTGAGGCTGAGTCTTGCTTTCGGATTTACTCATGCAATCTTCCCCGTCACTCGTTCTTAGGATTTCACGTATGCTGTTATCTATCCTTAGTGAGGGAACTAGACACATGCATATCGCTGCAGTTGGATGGATTTATGTCGTGCTGATGATGGCTATTACTGAAGAATCAGTGATAGCAGCTATTATGACTTTTTTCTTTTATGGCGTGTTGCCAGTGACGATCATTGTTTACCTCGCCGGCACGGGCAGTCGCAAACGACGTCGACAGCAAGAGCAACTACAAGCAATGCAAGAGCGACAACAAGCCGAGCAGAACGATACGCCGCAAGCCCACTGAGCTACTTGATCCAAATCATCGTCGCCATTCGCCCCGTCACGCGATCGCGTCGAAATGAATAAAACTCAGCCGGTTCGCTCACCGTACATCGGTCGCCGCCTGCTACCCGGCTGACTCCCACACTGGCCAGCACTAAACGAGCGAGGTCTGGCAAATTCGCCAAGTACTTACCCGGCTTGCCTGCTGTAGGTACAAAGGCTGAGTTGGCCGCTGGCCCCAGATGTTGAAAGCCAGCGAGCACATCCTCGCCAACTTCAAAACGTTCAGGTCCAATGCTAGGCCCTAACCAAGCCACAATCTCATCGGCCCCAGCCTCGCGTAACTGACTTACCGTGTTTTGCAGCACCCCATTGGCCAAACCCCGCCAGCCAGCATGTGCGGCACCGACCACTTTTCCATTCGCATCGGCCAGCAGCACGGGCATGCAATCAGCAGTCATGATGGTGCATACCGTACCGCTAGCTGTAGCCATAATGGCATCGGCGCGCGGAGCAGCATCGCTGGCTGATACGCTCTGCGCATTCACCACCTCAGTGCCATGCACTTGCTCCAGCCAGATAGGATTGGCAGGTAAAAGGCTGCGCAGTAATGCCCGATTTTCAGCCACGGCCTCTGGAACATCGCCCACATGTGTGCCTAGATTGAGCCCGCCCCCACCTTGCGAATCCGCATAGACACCCGTGCTGACTCCGCCAGACCGTAGTGTTGAAAGCACGCCTACGCCCTCGGGCAACTCAGGCCAGTCAATGTCTAAAGTACGCATCGTCGAGTTGAGGTCTGGTGAGATGAGGTCAAAGCACCATGCTGGCCTGCTGCAGCAAATCGGCCATATCGGCGGGCAAGGCGGCATGCCATTCACTATGAACACCGCTGGTCGGATGCACTAGGCCCAGCCGCTCCGCATGCAAAGCCTGACGTGGAAACACAGACACCAAATGCGCCTTGCCATACACGGCATCACCCACAATCGGGAAACCCAGCGATTGCAGATGCACACGAATTTGATGTGTACGCCCTGTCTCTAACTGACAGCGCAACAGCGTCACCGCTTTACCGTCAAGCTGGCCGCTGACCACTTTTTGGTAGTGCGTGATCGCCATTTTGGCTTGCGGTGATTTACTGATTGCCATGCGTGTGCGCTCGCGCGGATGGCGCCCGATGGCCGCTTCGATACGGCCGCTAGATACAGGCTGCCCCCATACCAGCGCCAGATACTGCCGACTCACGGTGCGTTGTTGCAGCTGTCGTACCAAATCTGTTTGGGCCTGAAGCGTTTTGGCCACCACCAACAAACCACTCGTATCTTTATCAAGGCGATGCACGATACCCGCTCGCGGCACACCCATTAGCTGAGGGGAATGATGTAAAAGGCCATTGAGCAGCGTGCCCGACCAATTACCTGCGGCCGGATGCACCACCAGCCCCGCGGGTTTGTTGACGATGATCAGCGCATCGTCTTCATGCACAATCGCGAGATCAAGTGGTTCAGCAACAAATGCCTGATCATGATCGGCTGCCTGTGGTTCAACGGTGACGCTTTCACCGCCCAGCACAGTGGTGCGAATTTTGGCCGGTTTGCCATCAACCAGCACCCAGCCCTCCTCTATCCAGTGTTGTAAACGGGCGCGCGAAAACTGGGGCAACAGCGTCGCAAGCACCTTATCTAGGCGTTCGCCCTGATAAATGTCGTCCAACTGCAGGCTAAGACGCTCAAGTCCGTTCGAGGCCGCGTCAAAATCGTCGGCGTCATCGATAACCTCACTGTCCAACGTAAATTCGGGAGCTGTCTGGCTGGGTGGTTTCACAAAGATGTCCATCGGCTATAATCGCCGCACTTATTGATGAAGTGAATACGCCCCATCCCATGTTAAAAAAAATTCTGACACTTGCCTTGATGGCGCTGGTACTCATGTTGTCCGGTTGCGGCTCGATTGGAGAGAAAGCGGATGAAACCAAAGGATGGTCGGCTGAGAAATTATACGCCGAGGCCAAAGACGAAATCAAAAGTGGTAACTACGAAAGAGCTATCAAGTATTTAGAAAAACTTGAATCACGCTACCCTTTCGGCAAATACGCACAGCAAGCGCAAATGGAAATCGCGTATTCCTACTACCGCCAAAATGATCAAGCACAGTGTTTAGCTGCCGTTGACCGCTTTATTCGCTTGCACCCGAATCATCCTAACGTCGACTATATGTATTACCTCAGAGGCCTTGCCAATTTTAATGACAAGAAAGGCTTGTTTGATTTCATCAGCAGCCAAGATCCTACTGAGCGCGATCCCAAAGCAGCCCGTAACGCCTTTGATGCATTCAAACAGTTAGCTGATCGCTTCCCAGACAGCAAATACGCTGACGATGCCCGTGATCGTTTGCGTTACCTAGTAGAGGCTATGGCCCAGTATGAAGTTCACGTCGCTGATTATTATTTACGTCGATCTGCCTTTGTCGCCGCTATCAACCGTGCACAAAACGTCATTCGTGACTATCCGGCATCACCTTCCGTGCGCAACGCTTTGCGAATTCAAATCCGCGCCTATGATGCGCTGGGCATGAATGATTTGAGAGACGATGCAGAGCGTGTATTCGAGCTTAACTACAAAACTAACTCGGCAGCGCAAATCAATCCCGTCAATGAAAAATCGTGGTGGAAGTTCTGGGATAAATGATTTTTAAACGGGCCTCGATTAGTCGACTACAGGCCCGTTATTTTTTAAGCCAGTTCTTTCACTACCTTTGCTGTGTTGTTAGTCGGGCGATAGTCCGATAGTAGTTCCACATTAGTTGGGTCTTACTTAGTATCGCATTAGTCTCGCCTTAGTCCGATACTTTGCGTCGGAACACCCAACTTGTCTCACTTGAACTAGCAGGCACGTAGGCATATCCCTCAGTATCAAATAACCGTAACTGCTCAGGCTTGGTTATTTTCTTATCAATCGCGTAGCGCGCCATTAATCCCCGTGCTCGCTTGGCATAAAACGAGATGATCTTGTAGTTGCCACCCTTCCAATCTTCGAACACCGGCGTAATCACAGGCACGGCTAAATTTTTAGGTCTGACCGATTTGAAGTATTCCTCTGATGCGAGGTTAATCAGGGCAGATGATTTCACCGATGCTAAAGCTTGATTCAAAGCGGTTGTAACTTCATCACCCCAAAATGCATACAGATCTTTACCATGCGCGTTCTGTAAACGCGTACCCATTTCCAATCGATATGGCTGCATCAAATCTAGCGGACGCAATACGCCATAAAGACCAGAAAGTATGCGCACATGATCCTGAGCCCAGGTGAGTTGTTTTTCGTTTAAGGTGCGCGCATCCAAGCCTTCATACACATCACCATTAAAAGCCAACAGCGCTTGTCGAGAGTTTTTGAAATTGAATTTCTTAGACCAGCTGGCATAACGATCTGCATTCAGATGCGCTAGCTGATCAGAAATTTTCATCAGACTGCCCAAGGCATCCGGTGAGATTTCGCGCAGCGTACTAATGAGTTCAGCAGAACGCGGGATAAAATCCGGCAAGCTGTGTGCTTCAGTAGTCAAGGGTGATTCATAATCCAGCGTCTTTGCCGGTGAAAGTACCATCAGCATGATTGTTATTCCCTAATTCGTCATAAAACATCACGCATGATACCCAAAGCTTCGCAAACAGCACTCCAGCGCATAGTCATCGACACCAATGTCTGCCTAGACTTGTTTATGTTTCGTGATCCGCGCTGGCAGGCACTGATAGATGGGCTTAGGAGCGGCGAAATCGACGCTGTCACCAGCGCGAGCTGTCGTATGGAATTCATGCTGGTGCTGGCTTACGAAAAAATGCAGCTATCTGCAGAATCGCAAGCCGCGGCTTTGCAAGAATTTGATCAGCTAATACGCTTGGTTGATTTACCGACGGAGCCCTCAGCATCCAATGCCATAAAGCTACCGATATGCAAAGATCGCGATGACCAAAAGTTTCTTGAACTCGCCCATGCCAGCCAAGCGGATATATTAATCACTAAAGATAAAGCCCTGCTTAAATTAGCCCGAAAAACGATACGGTCGCAATTATTCAGGATTTTTTCACCCGAATCCTGGCTTGCTTCATATGTACCGAAGCTAGACTTAAGCAAATAAAAACGACATCAAAATGCTTAAAAGTGATGTCGTTTTTTTATCGGTTAGGTACTCAACAAAAATCAACGTTGGTTCTTAATTCGCTCAGCCAATTCGACCGCACTGGCCTTGCGATCCTCCGTGACTTTTTTAACTGTGGGCCGCTCACCAACGAGCTTCAAGTAATCGCGAACGGGATAAGCCGCCAGCATATCTTCACCATAAATTGCTTTAGTAGCCATGCCAATTAAGGGCAAATGCACCGTCGCAGCACAATCAGCCATCGTGAATTCACTGCCAGCGATATACGGTGAAAAACTCGCTATCTTGCCAAAGGCAGCGATATGTCTCTTCAATTGTTTTTGCACGCGAATTTTTACATCGTCAGCGATTTTCCCTCCGAAAAACGCCTCAAAATACAATTCTCGGGCGACTAATTCAAGGTGCAATTCCATGAATTGAATCAATTGGCGAATACGAGCAGCTTCATACGGATCAGACGGTATCAACGGTTTTTGCGGATAGACCGACTCCACATAATCCAGCATCACTTGAGATTCAAACAGTACCTTGCCATCAATTTCAAAGAAAGGCACTTTACCCAACGGAGATTTTTCTAACAGCTCAGGCGATCGATCGATCCAGACCTTTTTTTCTACAAAAGGCACCTCTTTTTCAAGCAAAGCTAACTTCACTTTGTTGTAGTAATTACTTGCCGAAAAACCGCATAAAGTTAGCATTCTGTCTCCTTCTGAGCCGGGATAGGGGCACCTGAGCAAACCGAATAAAGTGGGTCGCAACAGGTACAATGTTTGGCATGAAGTCTACCACCTCTCAACCAAGGTAATCCGGTCGATAAGACCGTACGCTAGCCACCCAAAACCCTCATGTCTGCTGAATTACTTGCCACTCGTCGTGAAGCCACGCTCATCCTAACGCTCTCCAATCCCGGTGCGCGTAATGCGCTGCATCCCGATATGTATGCCGCAGGTATTGAAGCGCTTGAAACGGCCGAGCGCGACCCCGACATACGCGCGGTTGTATTAACCGGTGCCGGAGATACCTTTTGCGCAGGCGGCAACCTGAATCGCCTGCTTGAAAACCGCAACAAAGACCGATCTGTCGCTGCTGATTCAGTGGGTAAATTACACGCATGGGTAGAAGCTTTGCGCGATTGCCCCAAACCAGTGATTGCTGCAGTTGAAGGCCCTGCAGCCGGTGCGGGGTTTTCTCTCGTACTCGCTTGTGATTTGATTGTGGCCGCACATTCTGCGCAGTTCATCGCAGCATATGTGAAGGTTGGGCTATCGCCCGATGGTGGAATGAGTTGGTCCTTGTCGCAATCGCTGCCACCTCAACTCGTGACAGAAATTCTGATGGAGGGTAAACCACTACCCGCCGCACGATTACATCAGCACGGCATCATCAACCGTGTGGTGAACGACGGTCAGGCATTGAATGCTGCCCTCGATTGGAGTGATGAACTAGCTCGCCAATCACCTCACTCAATTAGCCGCATTAAATCGTTGGTACGAGAAGCCTCTACCGCCACTCTGCCAGAGCAGCTAAGAACCGAACAACAAGCGTTTGTCGAGTGCTTGCATCACCGTGATGCACTCGAAGGCATGACTGCATTCCTAGAAAAAAGAAAGCCGAATTACTCATGAGTTTTAATAAACGTCGTCGCATTTTTTTATTGCGACATGGAAGCGTGACTTATTTTGACACTAACGGTAAACCGTTTTTGCCAGAAACCGTTCCGCTCAATGAACAAGGCCGCGCACAAGCGACCGCCGCAGGCCAAGTATTTGCGAAGGTCGGAATACAGTTTGATAAAGTCATAGTCTCTGGTCTACCGCGCACGGTAGAAACGGCTACACGAGTACTGGCAGAAACCGGTCAAAAGATTGACTTTGAAGAATGGCCAGAGTTAGTAGAAATTCGCGGTGGAAAACTGTCTGCGATTCCTGATGAAAAATTACGTGAAGCTTTCACAGGTGCGTTTGAAGGCGTAGCGCTCGAACATCAACAATTTCTCGGCGGCGAAACTATCGGTGAACTAATGGATCGCGTGCATCCGCAAATCGATAAATTACGCTCTGATTCCGCATGGGATACGGTATTGATGGTGCTACATGGCGGTGTGAACCGCGCCATCCTCTCATATGCGCTCACAGGACAACGACTGTTTCTAGGTAATCTAGCCCAAACAGCCGGCTGCATTAACGCTTTGGATGTAGGTGAATCTCGTATGGACTGGGTGGTTCGCTTGGTGAATTATTCACCACCCTCAGAGCTTCAGCATGAATCACGCGGAACCACGATGGAAGCCCTGTTTGAACAATACAAGAAAGTGCGCGGCTTGTAAGCTTAGCCCAGTACACTCATTCCCATAATAAAAAGCTGCGAGGAACGAAGTAATGTACGAAGAATTCATGGGTACTAAACCCGTCGCTGAACGAATGAAAGTTGATCTGGACGCTTTGTCGGCCTACATGCACGAGCATGTAACTCATTTCAGTGGTGATCTCAGCATAGAACAATTCAAAGGTGGTCAGTCTAATCCAACGTTCAGACTGACCTCGGGCAGTCAGCGTTATGTGTTGCGTACCAAGCCTGCGCCGGCAGCCAAGCTACTGCCTTCTGCACATGCCATCAATCGCGAATTCCGTGTGATGGATGCGTTGTCTAAAGCTGGATTTCCAGCACCTAAACAATATGCTTTGTGCGAAGATGAATCGGTCATTGGTCGCGCCTTCTACATCATGGAATGCGTTGATGGTCGCGTACTCTGGGACCAATCATTACCTGGCATGAGCAATGAACAACGTGCCGCACACTATGACGAGATGAATCGCGTCATCGCTCAACTGCATAGCTTGGATTATAAAAAACTGGATCTGGAAAGTTTTGGCAAACCCGGCAATTATTTCGGACGTCAGATCGATCGCTGGATACGTCAGTACAAAGCAGCAGAGACTGAACACATTCCTGAGATGGAGCACTTAATCGAGTGGCTACCAAATAATATTCCTGCCGGTGAGATCACCACTATTGTTCATGGCGACTACCGTCTCGACAATATGATTTTTCATCCGACCGAGCCGCGTATTCTTGCGGTGCTTGATTGGGAGTTATCAACGCTAGGACATCCACTCGCTGATTTTTCTTATCACTGCATGAGCTGGCACGTTGAACCTGACTTATTCCGCGGTATTGGTGGCCTCGATCTAAAATCACTCGGCATACCGAGCCGAGATGACTACATCGCACGTTACAGCGAGCGAACCGGCATAAGCATCAACAACGATGATTTCCGTTTTTACCTGGCGTACAACATGTTCCGCATGGCGGGTATTTTGCAAGGCATCATGAAGCGCTATCAGGATGGCACGGCAAGCAGTGAGCAAGCGCTCAAAAGCGGTCAAGCCGCCAAACCTATGGCAATCATGGGCTGGCAGTACGCATCGGGACAAAAAACGCTCTAATCATTCATAATTCACCCACAATAACAATCGAGGACACCTTATGGATTTCGAATACTCCCCACGCTGCATGGAGCTGCGCGAAAAATTAAACCACTTCATGGATGAATTTATTTATCCGAACGAGCGCACCTATAAAGACGAAGTCGATCGTAATGGTCGCGAGAAAGGTAATCGCTGGATCCCCACCAAGATTGTGGAAGAACTGAAACCGATTGCTCGCGAACGTGGCTTGTGGAATTTATTCCTGCCTAAATCGCATCGTGCACCTGAAGGTTTGTCGAATCTCGATTACGCACCTCTGTGCGAAATTATGGGTCGCATCACATGGGCACCTGAAGTATTCAATTGCTCCGCACCCGATACCGGCAACATGGAAACAATTGAGCGCTATGGTTCAGAAGAGCACAAACAACAATGGTTAGAACCTTTGCTGCGTGGTGAAATCCGTTCAGCATTCGCGATGACAGAACCTGATGTCGCTTCATCGGATGCGACTAATATCGCTACCCGCATTGAGCGTGTCGGTAATGAGTATGTCATCAACGGTACCAAGTGGTGGACTTCAGGCGCGGGCGATCCACGCTGCAAGATCTACATCTTGATGGGCAAGACTGATGGTGATGCGCCACGTCACTCACAACAATCCATGATTTTGGTTCCTGCGGATACTAAAGGCGTAACCGTTGTTCGTCCATTGTCTGTGTTTGGTTACGATGATGCGCCACACGGCCATTGCGAAGTTAAATTTGAAAACGTGCGTGTACCCGCATCCAATATATTGTTAGGTGAAGGCCGTGGTTTTGAAATCGCTCAAGGTCGTCTTGGCCCTGGCCGTATTCACCACTGCATGCGCGCTATCGGTACGGCAGAGCGCGCGCTTGAACTGATGTGCAGACGCATTGATTCGCGTGTCGCGTTTGGTAAAAAAGTATCTGAGCAGGGCGTCTGGCGTGAACGTATCGCTGAGTCCCGCATCATGATTGATAGTGCTCGCTTGTTAGTGCTGAAAGCTGCCTACATGATGGATACCGTCGGTAATAAAGTAGCAAAGAGTGAGATCGCTATGATTAAAGTTCTCGCACCGGTAATGGCACAACAAATCATTGACTGGTCAATTCAGGCACATGGTGGTGGTGGTGTGTCGGACGATTTCGCTGTAGCACAATTGTGGGCACACAACCGTACCCTGCGTATTGCAGATGGCCCAGATGAAGTGCACCGTAACGCAATTGCAAAGATCGAATTGTCGAAATACGCTAGCTTGCCAGGTGAATCGCTCGATTTACCCGTTACACGCTCGTAATTAAGCGCTTTGGTTGCGTGCATTGTTTAAGTAACAAAGCGCCGGGGTAACCCGGCGCTTATTCATTGGAGAATCCTACGATGATCGACGTCTACTCCATGGCCACACCGAATGGCCACAAAGTTCACATCATGCTCGAAGAATGCGGACTGCCCTATCGTGCGCACAACGTCGACATCGGTGAAGGTGATCAATTCAAACCTGAATTTTTGGCGATCTCTCCCAATAATAAAATTCCCGCTATCGTCGATCCGCACGGCCCCGATGGCCAACCTTTTTCAGTATTTGAATCGGGAGCGATTCTGGTTTATCTCGCCAGCAAAGTAGATAAATTTTTAGGTAAAACGGATAAAGAAAAATTCACTGTCTTACAGTGGCTCATGTTTCAAATGGGTGGATTAGGCCCTATGCTCGGTCAGGCACATCATTTTCGTATCTATGCCCCTGAGAAAATTGACTACGCTGTGAATCGCTACACCAATGAAGCCACACGACTGTATGGCGTCATGGATAGGCAGTTAGCCAAACACGCCTATATCGCTGGAGATGACTACAGCATTGCTGATATAGCGTGCTTTCCGTGGACACGGTCATGGAAAAATCAAGGCATCGATTGGGATGAGTATCCTCACGCCAAGCGTTGGCATGATGAGATTGCTGCGCGCCCAGCTGTTCAACGCGGGGTTGAAGTGCTTACGCATCTGCGCAAACCATTAGTCGATGATAAAGCCAGAGAAATGATGTTTGGTGCGACTCAATATCAAAAGCGTTGATAGCGTTGAAAGCTCCCTCGCTTTTGATGTTTGTACTTAGCTTAGAAATATTTTCTGAGCACTGACTCAGCAACGCACACCGGCTTGTCGGAGCCCTCACGTTCTATCGTCATTTGCCAGATACTTTGTACGCAGCCATCCATAGGCTCGATAGCCAACAGCTTGAAACGTCCGCGCAATCTGCCGCCCACGAGCATGGGTGACGGAAAGCGAACTTTATTCAAGCCATAGTTGATACTCATTTTTCCCGCGGGTAGTTCAACCACGGATTCAAATAATGCAGGAATCAGTGACAACGTCATATAACCATGAGCGATCGTGCCACCAAACGGTGATTCACGTTTTGCGCGTTCTACATCAACGTGTATCCATTGCGGATCATCAGTCGCTGTGGCGAATTGATTAACTCGCTCTTGCGAGATCGTCATCCATTCGGATACAGCGACTTCATTTCCTACTTCCGCCTGTAAAGCTGCTACGTTTGCAAATTGTCGCATGTGTGAGTTTCCTGAAAAATCAAGCGGCACTGGCAAAGCCAGGCTGAGCAATAAATCGCGCCAGATGGTGATCGGTATCACCCAAGGTCAGTTCAATTGCAGAGAGCCGTTTAAAGTAATGCGCGGCAGGCATTTCATTAGTAACGCCCATGCCACCATGTAGCTGCACCGCTTGCTGGCCTACAAACTTCATCGCCTCACCCACCCGCGCTTTTGCAGCGGATACCACGCGACGACGTTCTGCTGCATCCGTTGAAGCGACTTTCACTGCAGCGAGCATCGTCATTGATCGTGCTTGTTCCAGCTGCATGAACATATCGGCCATACGATGCTGTAAGACTTGAAATTTGCCAATCGGCACGCCGAATTGCTGACGTGTGCGAATGTATTCTAACGTCGCTGCCTGCAACGCTTCCATCACGCCCAACGCTTCGGAGCACAACAAACTCACGCCATGATCAGCGGCTGCATCCAGCACATCCCAGCCCTCTGATTCTTTACCCAATAACGCTGTTGCTGGCACATG
>JBEGSP010000127.1:0-12342 GCA_041179845.1 Pseudomonadota bacterium | reverse complement strand
AGTTACTATTTTTTTGGATCCGCTGGAAAAGCCAAGGAAATTCAAGTTTAAGCGACTACTTTCACCTATCTGCCCTTTGAAAGACATTCAACATGAATAGCAACTTCAAACCAACACATATCCGGTTCGACCAAGACCTAAATGTTGACAGCTTAAAGACTTTTTTGGCTGCAACGGATAGTAAAGAGTCAAATACTCTCTTTACAGGAAAACACAATAACGGAACCTTATTACTGCACCGTTTGCCTAAAAAAGACGACACGCGGCTAGCGCGGTTAGGCCATTTCTTGCGTATGGGCTCGGAAAGAAATCAGGTACGCGAGAAAATTAAAGATCTCTTGAGGAGTCAAGGTATCGAGTTGACCCCTGATATACGCAAGGCTATGCCTAGTCGATTCAGCAACGGTAATGACTACAAGCTTTATCAAGCTATAAATGCTGCTCCATGCGAAGTTTTTCTTGAGAAAATCTAGAGGACAAAGGCTGATAAAAATGAATTAGCCAACTACAGTTGGCTAAATTATATTTGCGTAATCAGCGTTACTCCGTCGCCGACACAGAAACCAATCGCTGTGGCGAGAGCACGCCGCGCACATCAAGCAGCGCGACACCGAGTAAAACATCATCGACTGCGCGATACACACGAACCAGTGCATCCGCTTCTTCGGTTGGATACGCACCTTCGCACACCATGCCGGGTAATCGCTGACCATGCAAAAAACGCTGAGTAAGTTCTTCGCTTAAACGAATAGCTGGCAAGCTAACCAACAAGGCATCGACCGGCAATAAGGTTTTACTCTGATCTGCCACGGCCAATTCTGTAAATTCAGCCAGAGTAATCGATCGATCTAAATCCAAAGCACCTACGCCAGTTCTGCGCAAGGCAATCAGGTGTGCGCCGCAACCTAATGCACGACCGATGTCTTCACCCAACACACGAATATACGTACCCTTACTGCAATGAACGCGTATCTTCAAGTAAGGCGACTTAAATTCTATTAATTCAAGTGCATGAATAAGGACTTCACGTGCATCGCGTTCCAAGACCACACCTTCACGCGCGTATTCATACAGCGGCTTGCCATCGCGCTTTAATGCAGAATGCATAGGAGGCACTTGCTTGATCTCACCGCGAAACTGTTGAAGCACCAATTCGATCTGCTCAGGAGTCAAGTCAACCGATTTTGTTTCAACGATGTCGCCTTCAGTGTCCGCTGTTGTCGTGGTTACACCTAAGTGGACAGTGGCCTCATAAATTTTATCGGCGTGCAGCAGGTCTTGTGCAAACTTAGTCGCCTCACCAAAACACAAAGGTAGTAGACCCGTAGCGAATGGATCTAAGGTTCCGGTGTGACCTGCCTTCTCAGCATTCAACAAACGCTTCGCAACGCCTAAAGCATAGGTACTCGATACACCTTCAGGTTTGTCGAGCAACAGTACACCGTGTACGGGTACACGATTGTGCTTAAATTGGCGTTTCATGATGAGAGAACGACTATGACTGATCGTCGTCTTTTGCACGCGTTGCATTTGCCTCGTCAATTAACTTAGACAAGGCTGCACCACGTGAGGTGGATGTATCGTGAACGAAATGCAGTTCAGGCAAGGTATGAATCGAAAGACGCTTACCTAGTTGAACACGCAAAAAGCCTGACGCTTTTTTCAAACCATTAATCGTATTCTGCACGGATGCAGGGTCATCGATTAAGGTGGTAAAAAATATCTTAGCGTGAGCGTAGTCCGGAGTCAGTTGAACTTCACTGAGAGTGACCATACCGACACGTGGATCTTTAACTTCCATCGCAATCAATTCAGCCAGATCGCGTTGGATTTGATCGGCGACACGCTGACTGCGGCCGGGAATGGATTTGCTATGTTTGACCATGGGTAGCGGAGTGTCGTCACTCTGGACTATTCCAGAGTGACGCTGTGGTCCTTGTTACAGCGTACGAGCGACTTCTTGAACTTCGAAGACCTCGAGCTGATCACCTTCTTTAATGTCGTTGTAGTTTTTCAGTGATAAGCCGCACTCGAAGCCATTCTTAACTTCTTTGACGTCATCTTTAAAGCGCTTGAGTGAATCGAGTTCACCCGTCCAAATCACGACGTTATCACGCAGCAAACGTACATGCGCGCCGCGCTTGACCATACCCTCGAGTACGTAGCAACCCGCAATTGCGCCGACTTTGCTGACCATGAAGACTTGACGAATTTCGACCAAGCCCAACGCACTTTCGCGCTTCTCTGGCGAGAGCATGCCACCCATCGCGGCTTTGATCTCATCAATCGCATCGTAAATGATGTTGTAGTAGCGAATATCGATACCACTGGATTCAGCTAATTTACGCGCCGAGGCATCGGCACGCACGTTAAAGCCAATGATCACCGCTTTAGATGCCAACGCGAGGTTGACATCGGATTCACTAATACCGCCCACTGCAGCGTGGACGACTTGAACACGCACTTCGGACGTCGACAATTTTTGCATCGATGCAACCAACGCTTCTTGCGAACCTTGGACATCGGCTTTGATGATCAATGCCAGATTTTTGACTTCGCCTTCGCCCATTTGCTCGAACATATTTTCGAGTTTAGCGGCTTGTTGTTTGGCCAGCTTCACATCACGATATTTACCTTGTCTAAACAAAGCAATCTCGCGTGCTTTACGTTCATCAGCCAATACCATCACTTCTTCACCAGCTGCAGGAACTTCAGTCAACCCTTGAATCTCTACCGGAATCGATGGGCCCGCTTCATTGATCGGTTTACCGTTTTCATCCAACATGGCACGCACACGACCGTAAGAAGAACCAGCCAACACGATGTCGCCACGCTTTAATGTACCGGACTGAACCATGATGGTAGCAACCGGGCCACGACCTTTGTCGAGTTTGGCTTCAATTACCAAGCCTTTAGCAGGTGTATCGATTGATGCTTTGAGCTCGAGAATTTCCGCTTGCAGCAAAACGTTCTCTAGAAGTGTATCGATGCCTTCACCGGTCTTAGCTGACACCGCTATGAATGGCGATTCACCACCGTACTCTTCAGGCACAACTTGTTCAGCAACCAATTCGGTTTTGACACGATCGGGATTTGAGCCCGGCTTATCGATCTTGTTAATAGCAACAACCAGTGGAACGCCAGCAGCTTTAGCATGGGCAATCGCTTCACGCGTTTGCGGCATGACGCCATCATCCGCAGCAACCACCAAAATAACGATGTCGGTAGCTTTAGCACCTCGCGCACGCATAGCCGTAAATGCTTCGTGACCCGGCGTATCTAAGAAGGTGATCATGCCACGCGGAGTTTCAACGTGATAAGCACCAATGTGCTGAGTAATACCACCAGCTTCGCCGGACGCTACTTTAGCGCGACGAATGTAGTCGAGTAGAGAAGTTTTACCGTGATCGACGTGACCCATCACGGTAACCACTGGTGCACGCGGTAGCATTTCAGCATCCGCATGTTGCTCACCCACTTCTAACAGAGCTTCGGGATCATCCAACTTGGCTGCGTGGGCGACATGGCCCATCTCTTCAACCAAAATCATCGCAGTTTCTTGATCGAGCACCTGATTAATGGTGACCATCTGACCCAACTTCATCAACTGCTTAATCACTTCGGATGCCTTGACGGCCATCTTGTGTGCCAACTCAGCGACTGTGATGGTCTCGGGTACATGAACCTCACGAACAACCGCTTCTGTCGGTTGTTGGAAATTGGTTTCGCGATCTTCGTTTTGTGTATTGCGGCGGCCACGTGGACCTGCGCGCCAGCCATCACGGCCACCACCGGCTGGTGCACCGCGTGTTTTTAAACCACCCGGGCTACGTTTTTTAGCGTCATCCTGCCAAGTAGAAGATACGTTGGCTGACTTGATCGATTTCTTTTCGCCGGGCTTTTTCTCTTCTTTCTTTTCGCCGGGCTTTTTCTCACCGGGTTTATGTAGCGTGCCTTCAGCGCGTGGCGCTTCGGGCGCCTTAATAACTTTGCGCGGCGTGCTCATCATGGCTTTGATTTGAGCCACTTCATCGGCAACCGCTTTGCGTGCCTCTTCAGTGGCAACAACTCGCGCAGAACTTTCCTGTGCTATGCGTACTGCAGATTCTTGCTCGGCTGCGGCTTCGCCAGAAGCAGTTTCAGCAGTTGACGTTGCAGCAGCTTCAGCAACAGCACTTGCACGCAGTGCTTCTTCGCGCTCAGCTTCCAGTTTTGCCAGACGCTCTTGTTTCTCGCGTAAATCAGCCTCTTGTCGCGCGATGAATTCAGCTTGACGGCGTGCTTCTTCGTCACGACGAGCTTGTTCAGCTTCGTCGATCACACTTGTGGTGACCTTGACGGGTTCGACTTCCTGCTCTGGTGTTTCCTCGCGTTTGACGAAGGTACGTTTCTTACGTACTTCTACTTGAATAGTGCGAGATTTTCCGCTGGAGTCAGCCTGCTTGATTTCAGTTGTCTCTTTGCGCGTAAGAGTAATTTTCTTTTTTTCACCATCCGCTGCGGCACCGTGGACCTTGCGCAAATGCCCTAGCAGCTTGTCCTTATCTTCCTTGGACAGCTGATCATCGGTCGAACTTTTATCGACACCTGCAGCCTTAAGCTGCTTGAGCAGCAAATCGGCCGGCATCTTAAGCTCGGTGGCAAATTGGGCTACGTTGTTACTTGCCATTCAGTCCTCTTTTCTAATCACGCTTTTGGATGGTGTTGGGGCTGGCAGTTACTTGCTTTCGGCAAGACTCCAGACACGCGATTGCAGCTCTTTTGCATGATCGTCATACTTTGCATCGATCAGCCGCATTTCATCGTCCGTCACATCCTTAAATTCTTCATCGATCAACTGACGCGCACGGTCTGTTGGCAAGGCGAGAATGGCTCCAAACTCGTCATAAGCGAGGCCCGCAAATGCATCGATTGACTTCACTCCAACCAAACCTAATTTACCTGCAATTGCACGATCCATTCCTTCAAGATTGAGCAACGCATCATCCATGCCCTCAAGGCCTTCTTCAGAAGCAATCGCCTCAGTCACCAGCGCATCACGTGCGCGATTACGCAATTCATTAATGGTTTCTTCGTCGAATGCTTCGATGTCGAGCATTTCAGAAATTGGGACGTATGCAATTTCTTCCAAGGTAGAAAAACCCTCTTGCGCAAGAATGTCCGCTACTTCTTCATCCACATCTAATTTTTCAACGAATAGATTACGAATGACTGCTGTTTCTGAAGCCACTTTGTCGGCCGACTCTTCTGCCGTCATGATGTTGATCTGCCAGCCGGTGAGTTCGCTAGCCAAACGCACATTTTGACCACCACGACCAATCGCGATGGCTAGATTTTCTTCATCGACAACCACATCCATCGCATGCTTATCTTCATCAACCACAATCGAGGACACATTCGCGGGAGCGAGTGCACCAATCACAAACTGCGCAGGATCATCCGACCACAACACGATATCAACACGCTCGCCACCTAATTCGCCTGTCACGCTCTGGACGCGTGATCCGCGCATACCTACACAGGTGCCAATCGGATCAATACGTTTGTCTGCTGTGTACACGGCGATTTTCGCGCGCACACCAGGATCACGAGCAGCTGATTTGATCAGCAATAGACCTTGCTCAATTTCAGGCACTTCAAGTTCAAACAACTTGGCAATGAAGTCTGGAGCGGTGCGGGACAAAATAACTTGCGGACCACGAGCATTCCGATCAATGCGCAAAATATAAGCGCGCACACGATCACCAATACGCAGATTTTCTTTAGGAATCATCTGATCACGCGGAAGACGTGCTTCAATTTTGCCCGATTCGACGATGGCATCGCCGCGCTCCATGCGCTTAATGATGCCGGTCACTAATGAATCGCCGCGATCAAGAAAATCTGAGAGGATTTGTTCACGCTCTGCATCACGAATACGCTGCAAAACCACTTGCTTAGTATCCTGGGCAAAACGACGACCAAATTCGACAGACTCAATCGGCTCTTCTATGTGATCATCAACTTCGATGTCATCAATTTGTTCTTTGGCTTCGAATAGCAAAATTTCCTGATCAGGCAATTGAAGGCCGGCTTCATCTGGAACCACGTGCCAGCGCTGAAAGGTTTCAAACTCGCCCGTCTCGCGATCAATAGCGACGCGAATGTCGACGTCTCCCTGGTAACGTTTTTTAGTAGCCTGTGCAAGCGCATGCTCTAAGGCGCCAAAGACGACTTCTTTGTCCACATTTTTTTCGCGCGCCAGCGCATCGACCAGCATCAAAATTTCGCGACTCATTTACGACTCCTGAAATCCACTTTCGGCACCAACCGTGCCTTGTCCACTTCTGCCAGCGAAAACTCCAACATCGCGGGCCCTTCATTTCCTTCGAATTCAAGCCTGAGAGTTTCTCCATCAGGTTCATGCAGCAAACCCTGAAAGGATTTACGATTTGCCGCACTCGGCATAGGCATTCTCAATTTGACAGTGGCTTCGTGCCCAACAAATCGAATGTAATCTGCCAATTTCTTTAGCGGCCGATCCAGCCCAGGCGAAGACACTTCCAAACGCTCATAGTTCGCGTTTTCTACAGTGAGTACGTGCAGCAATTGGTGAGTGACTTTTTCACAATCCTCAACCGTCACTGCACGCTCTTCTTCAACGGGCACGTCGATGTATACCCTCAACAAGCCACGCGCGGCCTGCTCGAAATCCACCAGCTCGTAACCCAAGCCAGTAACCGTCTTTTCAATTAATGCTGATAAAACCAAACCGCGCTCCTGCTGAGCTTCACCACCCAAAAATTGAATCACAAACTTTTCGGGAAAAAAAAAATGGGCATCTGCCCATCTTTCTTGCTCTGCACTCTATCAACGTGTTATCAGCTATGAAAGCCGAACCGCACGCAGAGCCACAGAGACTTTGTTAAGTCCCTGATTATAGGCGATAAGCGGCTACGCTGCAATGCAAATGCCACTCATAAAAATTATTAAAAAGGGAATGTTAGCCGCGCGAGCGACGACGCCCAGCTGTTCCCGTGCCAAAGCGATCGCTGGCCCACTGTCCCGTTCCACCATTGGAGCGGCGCTGACCGTCCTGAGGTCTACCCTGACGGTTGCCATTACCCGTTGTCGGATATCCAAGCGCTGTTTGCAAAGGATCGGGTTGACGTGGCTTGTTAGCTGGTCGCTTGCCATTTTGAACACCATTCCCATTGCGCTGGGCTGATCCATGAAAAGGCTTAGCGCCACCCTGAGTCCCATGCGGCTTGGCCGGGCCTTGACGACTGGGCGATTTTTCAAGGCCACTAGCCGTCATCAACTGCCTGACCGTGTGCTCATCCATTTCTTCCCAGCGACCGCGACGCAATGCGGAGGGTAATGTCAGCGTGCCGTAGCGCGTACGTATCAAGCGGGACACCGTCAAGCCAACGGCTTCAAACATGCGGCGCACCTCACGATTACGGCCTTCAGAAATAGTCACTCGATACCAACGATTAGCGCCCTCACCACCGCCATCAGCAATTTTGTTGAACTGCGCCGGACCATCATCAAGCTCTACACCTGATAGTAATTTCTGACGCATACCTTCTTCCAGCTCACCCAGTGTGCGAACTGCATATTCACGCTCAATGCCGTAGCGGGGATGCATTAATCGATTAGCCAGATCACCCGATGTGGTAAATAACAATAAACCCTCGGTATTGAAATCTAATCGACCCACCGCTAACCATTTACTAGCCTTGATATTAGGTAGACGGTCAAACACCGTTGCACGACCTTCGGGATCACTGGTACTAACAATTTCTCCGGCCTGCTTGTGATACATCAGAACACGCGGCGGCTTAGTACTTATTTTGCGTTGAACAGGTTTGCCATTAATACGCACGAGATCGGTAGGCAGAATACGCTGACCAATATGTGCAGGCTCTCCATTCACCGAGACTCGGCCCGCAATAATGAGCTCTTCCATATCGCGACGTGAGCCCATGCCAGCTTCCGCCAATACTTTGTGTAATTTTGGCGCGTCATCATCAGCCGTTAAATCGCGTCGTACAGGTTTTTGATTACGCGACGACGAACGTGGCCCGGCTGTATCACTCGGGACCGGCGTATCGTAGGCATCAGAGGTCACAAAACTAAAAATCGCATCTGCATCAACCGGTGCAGGACGTGCATGAGGCTTGCGGGGTCCCTGACGATCAGCAGGCCCTGAGCGTGGGCCTTGTCTGTTTTTTTGCGGATGTCGTTGTGGATCCTTGTTATCTTTAAATTTTGGTTCCCGACCTTCTCGCGCACCACCCGCATGCTTAGGCGTATCACCAGTACCATCGGCAGAACGATCGCCACCTCTAGAACGCCTCAGCGATCGCGGACCTCTGACACCTCGATGAGGCGGTTTGTGCTCACTATCGCGCGGTTTTTCTCCCGCTTCTGCTTGCGGACGCTCCGACTCCGATCCGGAATCAACGGCGTTCGACGCAGCTGGCGTATCAGTGGGATTGTGGGCTGTCATTATCAGATTCGGTATGTGGTTTATCTTCGGTTGTACTGGACGACGGGGGGTACTCTTCGTTACTTTCATGCTCCGCAGGCACTTCATCGCTACCCTGATGCACACTCACTACGTGCTCTACTTGATCATCATTTCCAGCACCTTCGACGAAATCAATCGATGCCTGATTCAATGATGCTTCCAAGTTTTGTTCTAACGCTTGCATCGCTGCAGTGGCCTCGTTGCCATCACCGCCGACAGCTTGTAGCGGTGGTAATTCCTCCAGCGAAGACAATCCTAAGTCATCAAGGAATTGTTTAGTGGTCGCTAGTAAAGCTGGCCTTCCAGGCACATCACGATGTCCAATCACATCAACCCAGCCGCGGTCTTCTAACAGCTTGATGGTCTGAGAATTGACGGCCACACCGCGAATATCTTCAATGTCACCTCGAGTAACGGGCTGTCGATAAGCAATGATGGCTAATGTCTCTAGCGTAGCTCGTGTGTACTTAGGTGGCTTATCTGGATTAAGTCGATCGAGAAAAGGCTTCATATCCGGACGGCTCTGAAATCGCCAGCCGGTAGAAAGCATGACGAGTTCAACTCCGCGCTCGGACCAATCCTGCGCTAATTCCTCTAAAAGTGATTTGATGGTCTCGGTATCGAGCGTCGATTCTGCCTCCTCGACAGGACCAGCAAATAACTTTTTTAGATCACTAATGGATAGCGCCTCGTGAGTGCAAAGTAGCACTGTCTCGAGGACTTTTTTCGCCTCTTGGGTATTCATCTGCGGTTCTTGCAGTTAGGTTGGTAGCAATGGAATGCAATTATTCAAGGCCCAAGCAAATGGAGCCGCGTTGGGAACAGAAATATCCGTGGTGCTTTAACGCCAGCGCCCGAGAATTATGCTTTTTTGGTGGGCGAGTGACGTGGGCTAGGCCGTCTGACTAGTAGGACGCGTGACAGAAAGTCCCGAATAAGGAACGAAGCCGCGTCAAGCCAAGTTGGCCGGATTATAGGGCACTTCCTGGCGCTTGTCATCGCCTGAAATTCTAGACTCAGGCTGTGGGGCCACAGCTTGCGTGCGTGAAAGCCCTCATTTGCAACGGCACTTGAATCGATTTAACTGCTATTCAACGCGGTCGCCGCACAAAAAACAAAGCCCGGTTACATTAACCGGGCTCTGATAACTGGTTGCGGGGGCAGGATTTGAACCTACGACCTTCGGGTTATGAGCCCGACGAGCTGCCAGACTGCTCCACCCCGCGTCTGAGGGACTGAAATATACAGCGTATAGTCAAAGTTTGCAATCATTGATACTAAGCAGACATTCGCCATTCGGGTGCTACACTGACCGAAAGGCTGCACCTCGCGCTTTAGCAAACTCACTAAACACTTTGCAATGAAATTTTGCTCGAACTGCGGAAACACTGTTTCACTTCAAATACCACCCGACGATAATCGTTTGCGGTTTGTGTGCGAGCAGTGCACTACTGTTCACTATCAAAATCCCAAGATGGTTGTTGGAAGCATTCCTTTTTGGGATCACGACGGCGAACAAAAGATTTTGCTTTGTCGGCGCGCTATAGAACCTCGACTCGGCTATTGGACGCTACCCGCTGGGTTCATGGAAAACAATGAAACCACCTCTGAAGCTGCGGCGCGTGAAACGCTGGAAGAGGCCGGTGCAAATATAGAGATGCAAGAGCTCTACACGATGCTAAACGTACCTCACGTACATCAGGTTCATCTGTTTTATCGCGCACGTTTGTTAGATCTGAATTTTTTAGCAGGCACTGAAAGTCTGGAAGTAAAACTTTTTCCAGAATCAGACATACCGTGGGAAGACATTGCCTTCCCGACGGTATCGAAGACATTAAAACTCTTTTTCGCCGATCTCGCTGCTCACAAAAATCCGCAATTGTTTGGATTTCATTCGTTCGATATACGCAAATCAATCACAGCGTAAAAATCCATTCATATCACCAACTCACTTCACGTTCTGGAGTGGCCGTGATTTTATGTATAGATAGATCAGCACCCTCGTACTCTTCTTCCGGATCAAGTCGAATACCGACAGTTTTCTTGAGTACGCCGTAAATAAGAAAACCTCCTAACGACGCAATCACGATACCCAGCAGGGTACCTATGACTTGCGACATCAGCGACACACCACCCATGCCGCCTAAGGACTGCACACCAAAAATACCCGCGGCGATTCCACCCCATGCACCGCACAAACCATGCAGAGGCCAGACACCCAACACATCGTCGATCTTCCAGCGGTTTTGCGTCAGCGTAAATAACCAAACAAAAATGAAACCTGCAATACCACCGGTAACCAACGCTCCCAGGGGATGCATTAAATCTGAACCGGCACAAACTGCGACTAAACCAGCCAAAGGACCGTTGTAAGCAAAGCCTGGATCGTTCTTTCCCATCACCACCGCGACCAACGTACCACCGACCATAGCCATTAACGAATTCATCGCAACCAGACCATTCATCTTGTCGAGAGTCTGCGCACTCATGACATTAAACCCAAACCAACCCACAGCCAATATCCACGCACCAAGTGCTAAAAATGGAATACTCGAAGGTGGATGAGCAGCCACTGCACCATCACCCGAATAACGTCCTCGACGTGAGCCTAACAAAATGACAGCGGGTAAGGCAGCCCAACCACCGACCGCATGAACAACCACTGAACCAGCAAAATCATGAAAAGCAAAACCATAATTTGCTTCAAGCCACGCCTGAATTCCAAAACGCTGGTTCCATGCAATACCTTCAAAAAATGGATACACCAGACCAACCAGCAATGCGGTAGCGACCAGTTGTGGATGAAAGCGAGCACGCTCAGCAATACCACCCGAAATAATCGCTGGGATAGCTGCTGCGAATGTCAGCAGGAAAAAAAACTTCACCATTTCGAAGCCGCTCTTGGCGGAAAGTTCTTCGGCACCGACAAAAAAATGCAGGCCATAAGCGATGTAATAACCCACAAAGAAATAAGCCATGGTGGAAACGGCAAAATCCACTAATATTTTCACTAGCGCATTGACTTGGTTTTTTTTGCGAACCGTGCCCAGCTCTAAAAAGGCGAACCCTGCATGCATTGCAAGGATCATGATGGCGCCCAACATGATAAAAAGCGTATCGGCACCGCTGTGGAATGCATCCATGACTACTCCCTAATAAGGTGCAAAAATAATTATTGAAGCGTTTACACGAGCAATTTCCGTTCCATTTTGGTGCTGCGTAGCAAAAAATTTAACTCATTGAAATACAAGGTTTTTATTTTTAATGGCTGGTTGCATAGATGAGATTTCGCACATAATCAGTGCGAAATAGATACCTAAATTGGTGAGCTAGATGATCCCTTGGTTGGAACCTGACACACCATTTCCTGATACCGATCAGGCATTGACCGAAGCAGACGGCGCACCGGGCTTACTCGCCGCTGGCGCCGATCTTTCACCCAATCGACTGCTTGATGCCTATAAAAACGGCATCTTTCCATGGTTTTCTGATAACCAGCCCGTGCTCTGGTGGAGTACCGATCCGCGAATGGTGCTGCAGATTGACGACTTTCACATCTCGCGCAGTTTGGCAAAAACACTAAAAAAAGTTGACCGCAGCATGCGAAACGGTGGGCAGTGGATGCTGCGTTTTGATACTGCTTTTTATGATGTTATTCATGCGTGTGCGCAGCCGCGTGATGGTAGCGATGGAACCTGGATATCGGATCAAATCATCGAAGGCTATTGCGCATTGCACAAGATGGGTTATGCCCATTCATCCGAGCTGTGGTTTGAAAACCATCTTGTCGCCGGAGCATATGGTGTCAGCATAGGGAAAATGTTTTA
>JBEGSP010000126.1:0-7230 GCA_041179845.1 Pseudomonadota bacterium | reverse complement strand
CCAATATTCGCGCTCGCTACTTTTTTTGTAGTGCGAATTCGTAATCCAAACTCCAATAAGGTATTTTCATATCGCTACCATCGGGTGCCTTACCGATTTCATGCGCTTGAAATTTACCTACTAATGAAGGTCTGACACCGAACACCACATCCGAATCCAAATAGCGATCGCCCTCGCGGAAAATATGGGTGACGAGTGGCTGATACCCATCAGACTTCACCATAAAGTGAATGTGCGCAGGCCGCCAAGGATGACGTCCCGTGTTGAGTAACATCTGCCCAACAGGGCCGTCAGTCGGTACGGGATACGCTTCTGGTAAAACCGTCCAAAACGAAAACTTTCCGTGCGAGTCCGTGTGTATCAAACCACGAGCACGCCGCTGACTTTTAAGCTCACCTCGTTGCACGTCATATAAGCCTTCTGAATCGGCCTGCCAAACATCAACTACAGCATTAGCCAAGGGCTTTCCATCAGTTGTTACGACGCGGCCGGTAACGTGCAAAGGTTCGCCAGGCGCGCCATTAGTAATATCCGCACCATTTTGCATGGCCGGAGCATCATGCGTATGAAAAGGCCCCAAGACAGTCGCTTCGGTTGCACCCTGCTGAGTACCGTCATGCATAGCCACTAACAGCATGGATAAACCTAGTGTGTCAGATAACAGAATGAATTCTTGTCTTACATCGTCACATTGATGACCCGTTGCTGTCAAAAATTGTATGCCTGCCATCCACTCATCTTCAGTCAACTGCGTTTCTTCGGCAAACGCATGCAAATGCTTGACCAGCGATTGCATAATCAACTTCAGTCGTGGATTGTCGGCACCATTAAAACTATTAATCGCAGCCTGTGTAATTGCTTCATGCGAGAATTTCATTTAATTCCTTGGCTTTAAAAATCGATGCGTTGGAAACAGAGATAGCCCATAACGACGATGTACGGCACCCCACAAACCATCACGGAAAAACAAGGTGACGAGAATAGCAATCAGACCTAATCCTATTAGATACCACGTCCCATAATCACTAAAAAATTTATTCAGAAACCAAAACAGTAGCGCACCAATGATAGGGCCCTCTATCCGCCCTAACCCACCAATCACCACCATGAAAATTGCAAAGGCAGTCCAGTTGACTGAGAAGGCTGCATCAGGCGAGATGCGCAAGTTACTAACGAAATACAAAGCCCCTGCTAAGCCAGTTCCGCCGGCTGCAATTAAGTAAACAGCCAACTTCAATCGCTGCACATCAATACCTTGTGACGCTGCTGCATTTTCATTATCACGAATGGCGAGCAACGCCAGTCCACGCTTTGATCGTAAAAATAAATAGATGCCGGCGATAGAAATGATGATGCATGCTAACGCAATCCAATAGGTAGTACTTTCTCGAGTCGCTTTATCAATATCGCGCAATGCAGTCAGCGAGGTGCCTGAACCGCCTCCGACCCAATGTAAATTCGCGAACGACAAACGAAAAACTTCAGCTATGACCCATGACCCAATAGCGAAATACCCCCCTTGCAGCCTAAATGCCAGCAACGAAACCGGCCACGCAATCAGTGTAGTGAGCATCGCCGCTAAGGGAATGGCAAGAAACGGATTCACACCGGCCTCATTGCCTAATATGAGCATGGTGTATCCACCAAAGCCAAAAAAAGCTTGCTGACCTATGCTGACCATTCCACCGTAACCTGCAAGAAGGTTCCACATCATGGCAAACAAAAAATAGCAGGCAATTTCGACGACTTCGCGCATCCAGCTCGACTCCCCCCACACGGGAAGCGAGACGGCGGGTATCAGCAGCAGCACCGTCAACCAAGGCAGCGCTGTAGAAAAGCGATTGCTGCGTATCACATCGTAAGCTTGCATAAATTAGCGATCTTTATAAATAAAGAAACTAGCCTCGGGTCTTCGGGAAGAGTCCTTGCGGTCGTATAACCAATACGACTAAAAACATTAAATGACCAAACCAGATACCCCAACCCGGATCCAGTCGAAAGCCTATCTGTTGAGTTAATCCTAATAACAGCGCACCGACCAAGGTACCCCAGAACGAACCCATGCCTCCGATAATGACTGCTTCAAATGCAAACAGTAATAATAACGGTCCGTCCGCAGGGGCAATCGTCGTACGCATCGCCTGCAATCCACCAGCAAGCGCAATCAACATGAAAGCAATACCCGTAGCTTGGGCATAGACAATCGCAGGCTTTAAGCCCATCAATTGCGCAGCTTCTCTATCATCAGAGACAGCACGAAATGATCGTCCTAACGACGTGTAACTAAATAGAGCTTGCAACAACATCGTCGCAATCACTGCAATTCCAAAGGTAAGTAAGGGTAAGACGCCAACCGTAAGATTACTCATCGAAAAACTTGCCAATGCAATGCTGCCGGCCTCTAACGACTTCGGATCAGCGGAATACATTTCAAGTAAAAAGTTTTGAACAATGATAGACAGTCCAAACGTCACCACTAATGAAGGTAAAGGGTCACGGCCTAAGGTGTAGTTAAGTACGAAACGTTGTAAGGCATATCCTGCTAAAAAAGCTAATGGTATGAGCACTAACAATCCCAGGCCTGGAGATAAGCCAGTAGCGGCAACCATACTGATAGAAAAAAATCCGCCAAGAATAATAAAATCACCTTGAGCTGTATTAGTCAGTCGCATCACGCCAAACATGAGTGATTGTCCTAATGCGAACAACGCGTATAGTCCCCCTAGCAATAAGCCCTGCAAAATAATTTCAGTCATGATCTACAGTCCAAAGTAGGCTTTGCTAATTTGATCACGACTTAATTCACTAGACTTACCTTCTAGTGAGACCAAACCCTCCTGTAAACACACAACACGTGATGAGGCTTGCATCGCAAGCTGCACATCCTGTTCTACGATCAAGAGCGACATTCCCTCTTCCATAATGCTAGGTAATGCCGAGTAAATTTCTCTAATGACTACCGGAGCTAAACCCAGCGAAATTTCATCACACAGTAAAAGGCGTGGATTACTCATCAAGGCGCGTCCAATGGCGACCATCTGCTGTTGGCCACCTGATAAAGACGTGGAAGGTACATTCCGCTTTTCTTCTAATATTGGGAATAACTGAAATACGCGACTAAGGTTCCAAGAGCCCTTACGACCCGACAGCGCACCCATCAAAAGATTTTCTTCAACCGTCAAGCTAGGAAACAACCGACGGCCTTCCGGCACCATGGCTATTCCTAATTTAACGATATCGCCCGCGTCTAAACTGCGCAGTGACTGACCTTCAAATTCAAGCTCGCCACTTCGTAACGGAAGTAGACCGGTAATAGTTTTTAAAAAAGTAGATTTACCGGCACCGTTAGCACCAATCAGAGCAACTATTTCACCAACACTCATTGAAAAATCAATGCCGAATAAAGCCTGTGCGTCGCCATAAGCTGCGGTGATACCTTGCGCACGCAACATGTCAGACCTCCAAGCCCATATACACGCGCTTTACTTCCGGATCTTGCATGACAGTTTCAGGCTTACCTTCGCATAAAGTTCGACCAAAATTAATGACCAATAGCTGATCGGCCAGAGAGAGCAATGCATGGACGACATGCTCAATCCAAATCATTGTGATACCGCTTTGTTTGATTCGCTGCAGCTCTGCCACTAGCTCTTGCGCTTCGTGCTCAGTCAAGCCACCTGCAATTTCATCTAGCAGTAATAATCGTGGTTGAGTCGCCAGAGCCCGCGCGAGTTCAAGTCGCTTACGATTTAATAGCGTCAATCCACCCGCTGCTTGATTCGCAAATTTTTGTAAGCCGGTTTGTTCTAGTACATCCCATGCAATTTGCCATGCTTCTTTTTCTGATACCTGGGCACCAAAACAGGCTGCAGTCACCAAATTTTCAAAGACGCTCATTCCCCCAAACGGTTGAGGCACTTGATAAGAACGGCCGATACCGTTACGACAGCGCTGAAACGGTGGCGCATCATTAATGCGAAGTCCATCGAATGTAATCTCACCACTATCGACTTTAAGATCGCCAGAAATAAGATTGAATAAAGTGGTCTTCCCGGCCCCATTGGGGCCGAGAATTCCAAGTACGTCACCCTCAGTTACTGATAACGAAACTCCATCAGTCACTTTTAAAGCGCCAAACGACTTACTGACGTTTTTGAGGGCAAGTAATGCCATAGCTGATGAATTACATTAATTCATTAAACGCAGCGTTCCACCTGCAGGGATCGCAGGGGCCGCTTTGTTGTTAACAATGGTGAGCTCGTACTTGTACGTCTTACCCTTGTTCCATTGACCCAATACCAGCGGAGTTTTGCTGACGTTTTTGAATGGCCCTTGACCACCCCATTTCACATCGCCCACCACCGTTTTTAACTGAGTCGCTGCAACGGCATCACGGATATCAGAGGCAGATGCCGATTTTGAACGCTTGAGCGCATCGACAGCAACTTCAAATAAACCATGCGCGAAGCCTATCGGCTGTGTCCATTGTTTACCGGTTGATTTTTCGTAGGCTCCCGCCAAATCCTTAGCTGACTGTTTCGTCAAACTCGAGGTAAATGGATGCGATGGGCTCCACCATACTTCGGTAGTCAAACCATCACCAAGCTCTCCTAATGCCTCGATCGCACCTGGGAACAAGAGTGCTTTGCCTAAGGTGATTACTTTAGGCTTATAGCCTTGCTGACGCGCTTGCGTAAGGAATGTCTTCGCATCCGGTGGAATAACCACACCTGTAACGATCTCTACACCCTCTTTTTTGAAAGCGGCGATCTGAGCTGAAAAATCTTGGGTACCGTTTTGGAAGCGGCCTGGATCGGTCAATGTATAACCCATCGCGGATAAGGGTTTAGGGAAGCCACGTTCTTTATCGCCCCATGCATTGCCATCACCGTCATTAGGAAATAAGCCGCCGACTTTTTTATTCGTCTTAACGCTATTCCAGCCATTAGTGAAGTTTTCAATCACGTCTTCCAGACCCCAGAAAATGTGATGCGTCCATTTAAAGCCTTTAGCTGGATCGCCTTTACGGCCAAAGAACCATGGCTGCCACGGTACTACGCTGGAAATACAAGGGAGCCCATTTAACTCGCACACATCACTAACTGGATTAGCTGTTTCAGGTGTGCCTGCGGTTAATATCAAGGCGACTTTGTCTTTCAAAATCAAATCATTCGCCACTTCACCAGCGCGATTAGGATTTGATTGGCTGTCTTTCAATAAAATCTCAACGGCGTATTTTTTTCCGCCAATGGATACACCCTCTTTAAATGATGCACGCATCTGTTCGATGACCCATTTATCTGCTTCTCCAAAAGGAGCCAAAGGGCCAGTTTGTGGCGAGACATAACCAATTTTGATGGTGTCAGCTGCTAATGCCATGCCAGTGGTGGACAAGAGCGCAGCGGCGGCTGCGCCTTGAATAAAATGTCTTCTAGTAATTGCCATAGTTTTGTCTCCTTCTGTTTATGCTGCGATTTTTACTACCCTCAAGAACAAACGATCAAGTACTACCTCCAAAACAACGCCATTCAACCAACTTTACGAAGCAATCGGTGATGCACCTTCCCACGCTCTTAGTAATAATTCTTTTAGTGCACTCGCGCTATCAACGCCAATCGGCCTGGGATTCCAATAAGGATTTTGCATAGCAATTTGCGCTGCTTTATCGACATCTTCTAATGTCATTCCAAGTTCTTTCAATGAGACCGGCGCACCATGTGTTTTAGCAAGCTCATACAGACCTTGAGCCGCTGGCTTACCACCTAAAGCACGGCTAATCTTTTTCATTGCGTTCGGTGCAGCGGCAGCATTAAAAGCAATCGCATGTGGAAGTATCACTGTATGAACTTCAGCATGCGGTAAATTGAAAGTGCCTCCTAGTGTGTGGCATAACTTATGATGCAAGGCCATACCTACATTCCCAAGCACTGTTCCACACAACCACGCACCATAAAGTGCATCACTGCGGGCATCTACATCGGCTGGATTAGTTTTAATCAAAGGGATCGCAGAGGCTAGCGCACGTATCCCTTCCTCCGCCATTAAATCCATCACAGGGTTACCATCTTTGGCATACAAACCTTCAGCGGCATGGGCGATGGCGTTCATTGCGCTAGTGACCGATAAACCTACTGGTAGCGTTAACGTCAAATTAGAATCATAAATTACGGTACGCGGTAATACGCGTGGATCGCGTCCTGTTTTTTTAAGACCGTTTTCAGTAATTCCATAAATGGGAGTCATCTCACTACCGGCATACGTCGTAGGTATGGCAAGTATCGGCATGCCTGATTCAAGTGCAATCGCTTTACCTAAGCCCGTTGTTGATCCCCCACCAATCGCAATCGCGCAATCAGCACCTAAGCGATGCGCTTCTTTCACTGCAGCGGCAGCAGTTTCTGCAGGTACATGCATCACCGCTTTGGGATAAATACCCGCTGAGCGAACTCCCAATAGTTGTGAAATCTGCTCTGCTATGGATTGTTGTTCTGGCGTGCAAAGAACCAAGGTGCGCTCGGCTCCTAAGAGTTGCACCTCACGCTCAAGATGCTGCAAACTACCGGCACCAAATATCACGCGGGCCGCTTGAGCTTGATAAACAAAGTCGATCATTGATAACTTATTTCGCAGGCCGTGGGTAATGCGGAACGATTTGTGCGTCAATATTGACCCATACACTCTTCGCTTGTGTGTACTCACGCATAACGTCGAAACCCATCTCACGACCATAACCTGACTGACCCACTCCACCAAACGGTGAGCCAGGATTGACGCGCTTATAGCAATTGATCCACACCATCCCGCTCTTGATCTCACGTGCCATTAAATGCGCACGCTGCAAATTACGCGTCCAAAGACCGGCACCTAAACCATATTCCGTACTATTGGCAATCGCGAGAGCTTCTTCATCTGTTTTGAACGTGAGAACGGTAACAAATGGCCCGAATACTTCTTCTTGAGCGATACGATCATGCGTCGATTTAGCGCGAACTATAGTGGGTTCAATGTAGCAACCTGCCGATAAATCTCCACCTGGGGCTTTGCCACCGCTAAGGATCTCGCCTCCCTCCTGACGTGCAATATCAACGTAGGACAAAACGCGATCACGATGTAACTGACTCGTTAGTGGTCCCATCTCCGTGTTCGGATCCAATGGGTTACCCAGACGAATAGATTTTGCAAGCGCAGTAAATTTTTCTAAAAACTCTTCCGCAATCGATTCATGTAAAA
>JBEGSP010000125.1:0-11408 GCA_041179845.1 Pseudomonadota bacterium | reverse complement strand
TCCTTATGTGATGATAGGCGTGCCTTTGGTTGCTGCGGAAACGGATGAGCGGGCACATTATCTTGCTAGCAGCGTGTTTCAACGCATTTTGGGAATACTCACTGGTCATAGACGTCCGTTGCAGCCACCACAGCAGGGTTTCATGGAATCCTTGTCCGAGGATGAACAGCGTGGCATTGCAGGATTTTTGGGTGCTGCGGTGATTGGAAGCCCTGACACAGTGCGCGAAGGTTTGCTTCAATTGCAGCAAGCCACGCAAGCGGATGAAATTATGTTGACTTGCGATATATACGAGCCAGAACTACGTCTGCAATCGTTAGATATTGCTGCCACGTGTATGGAAAGTGTGGCTGCTTGAAGTTTTTGGTTCTTTGATTCTTCGTTTTTAATTCTCTGCTTTTCTTCATGTACTTTTTTCAAAAAAGTGCTGATCCTAAAATTCATTCGCCAATGTTATCCACAGATTCGGTGGGTATCTCTGTGGATTAATCCACATCAAACGAGCCAAGTGATTGATTTTCCTCGCCTATAATGAGTTGTGCAAAATCAGTTCACGAATAGGCACTAACGCACCACGAAGAGGCAAAGAACATTAATCGAATTACGCTCAGGGAAGAAAGCTCTTATTTACGGGTTGTACCTTCGGGTAAAGTAAACGCGTTTTGATAGTCTTCAGAAGAAAAAAAGGCGTCGTTTTCAAGATACGCCAGAATCATGTCCGTTGCATCAACACCCCAGAAAGCGTTGCCATTGACTGTCGCAGTTGGTACTCCGAAAACACCGTGTGCGATCGCTTGTTCTCCATTGCGGCGCAATGCGGTTTTAACTTCTTGGCTGTTGAGCACCGTATCATTAACTGAAAATTCACTCAGTAGCGCTTGCCACGCGTCGTGATCCGTTGGTAAATGACCATCCTGCCAAACGAAATTAAACAGACGATCAATGACCTCTGGCGTTGCGCCAGCAGCAATCGACAATCGCAATAATGGCAGCGGATTAAACGGATGCGCCGAGGGTAATCGTAATGAAATACCCTCGCGCTTAGCGATCCACAAGCAATGGGCATACGTCCAACCGCGTTTGGGTGGGATTTCTACAGGCCCTTTGTTATCCCAATGACTAAGCAGTCCAGCAAATAGCAGTGGATAAGGAGTGACGGTGACATGCGAAGCCTCACGCCGTAGTTTGTGCCATTGCAGATAAGCGAATGGCGAGATGAAATCAAAATACCAATCAATACGAGGATTCATCGCGTTCTTAACAATTAATGACGCTCATTTTCGGGCAGGCAGTAGGTCGGCATATCGCAATCAGTACAGTTGCATTGATTACGAACGAATGCCATGCACTTGCCAGGCCCACGCGTTTCAATCATGCCCAGCGTGATGGGATTAGTGGGGTTTGCACATTCTGTTTGGAGGCGAGTTTCAAGCGCCGCTTTTTGTTCAGAGCTGAGTTTACCGCTGCGAACAGCGTGAATAAACGTCATCGTGCCGCCATTGTCGATTGCCATGGGTCTATCGACCGATTTGTCGGCAGCTAGGGAGTAAACACCGCTCGCCAAAAGAGAAAAAAATAAACAGAGCGACCAAAAACGATTCATGATTAAGCCCGGTTACTCCAGCATGTCCGACCAAATAGTGCGCGCCCAGGTATTGGCATAGCTGCCTTCAAGCTCAGTTGGGGCTGAAGATACCCCTCCCGATCCTTGCACGACTTTGTACGTACGTTCATTCGCGATGTATTCATGAACGCTGGCGACATGTACGACGTTTTTATTGTCGATAAAGCTGTAGCAGGTGTTCGTCAACACGGGTGATGGATTAATCTCCAGTCCGTTCAGTTGCGCCACTATCGCAGCGGCAGCAACTTTGGCGTGGTTATTCGCCATGTGGCCGCTCTTAGGCATCAACTGAGCGACCTGAATCGCATCACCAATGATGAATACATCTTTCGCAATACTCGATTCAAAGCTTTGGTAGTTCACACCACACCAGCGGTTATTCGCTAGGTTTGCTAAGCCAGTTTGCTGCGCGATTTTTCCGGCGCGCATGGCGGGTAGGGCGTTGATGACATCAGCTTTTACGTCGCCTTGTACATCAAATTTAATCAACCCTTCTTTAGCCGAAACTGCAATCGCTTTATGTTGATTGCGATATTCAACGATGCCTTTGTAATTATCTTCCCAGGCTTTTTTGAAGAGTGCGGGCTTAGAGACGACATCTTGATTCGCATCTAGAACCAACACCTTACTTTTAGGTTTGAAGTTCTTGAAATACCACGCTACTTGGCATGCACGTTCGTACGGGCCGGGGGGGCAGCGAAACGGTGCTTCAGGAATCGTAATCGCATACACACCACCATCCGGCATGGATTCAAGTTGTTTGCGTAGGGCTAGCGTTTCGGCGCCAGCTTTCCATGCTTGCAGTATGTGGCCACTAGTATGAGCTTCAGGCAAACCTTCAATGCTCGCCATGTTCAGATCAATGCCGGGTGAAAGCACTAATTTATCGTAGCTAATTTGTGAGCCATTAGAAAGCGTAATACTGCGTGCAGTCGTATCAATCTGAGTCGCCATTTCGTGAATGATGCGTACGCCATGATTTTTTTCTAGGGTGGAGTAAGGGCGGCTGATCTCTGAAAGTTTACGACTACCCCCAACCACTAAATTGGAGAGAGGGCAGGAGATGAATTCTTTGTTAGGTTCAATCAGAGTGACGTCCAGCTGATTCATCGATAACCAGCGTATGTATTTAGCGGCAGTCGCACCGCCGTACCCACCACCGATCACGACCACTTTCGCTCCGCGCATAGCGAACGCCGACACGCTGCCGCCCAGCAGTGCCAGGCTAATACCGGCTTGTACAAAACTTCTACGATTTATCATCATGACCTCAGGGTTGCTGGCTGGCGAAGTAAGTGGCCAGCAGTCGAATTTGTTCATCCGAATATCCCTTGGCGAGCTGATGCATGATGGTGGCAGGACGAGTGCCTGATTTGAAAGCCTGCATTTGCTCAACAAAATAGTCGTTCTTCAGACCCGCTAATTTAGGGATGGAGCCATCTGGGATGCCTTTGCCAGCTGTACCGTGACAATTGGCGCACGTGGCAGCTAGACTTTGCGTGTAAAGGACATGTTGTTCGACGGCCTGCGATTCACCAGACACCATCAGGACTAAGGCTAACGCTAATTTGATCAGAGGGTAGTGCTTCATGTACAGCTCCAGCGGGAGGAAAGGGCATGGCTGATAATTGTTTTACCAAATCTGGTGTATTTACGATTATCGAATGATGAGATTGTAACCGTAAATTCTTGCGCTGATATACTAGGGCAAAGCCGTTAAAAGCAGAGAGATTTTAGCTAACGCATGTACGCAAAGCTCGTGCAAAATTCGAGCAAGCTTATTCATTTTTCATTCGTAAGTTAAAGTTAAGCGTTAATTAGCAGCTTCGATGCTAATGACATTTCCAACATGGGTTTATCCGGAGTGGTGCTTCATGAAGAAAAAATTGTTTTGTCTACTAGCGCTTTGCAGTGTCACTGGTTGGGTTCATGCTGACTGGTCTCGAGTTGAGCATTCCTCCAAAGAGTTGAGTTTGTATGTTGATTCTGAGACGCGTCAGGATTCTGGTCGCGGAACTATCGTGCTGTGGCATTTAGTTGACTTCAAATCTAATCAGGACTTGAGTGGCTCTCCGTATCGCTCGATCAAAGGGCAAGATGAATACGATTGCGAAAAAGGTGTGCGCCGCGATATGTTCCATTTGTGGCATCAAGACAGCATGGGGGCCAGCACTATGGTTCACGCTGCCTACAAACCGGGTCCTTGGACGACACCAGCACAAGGTAGTGTTGAGCAGACACTAATGCGATTGGCATGTTCCAAATAGCTTAGGACCAGCATCGTTATGTCTGTTAGGAATTTCCTTGGACGCATTCTTCACGCACCGGAAAATTTTATTTCCGATGAGGTGATTGATGACATACGCGAGCATGGCTTAAATGCTGATCGTCGCGATTTTATTCGTAAAAGCTTTGCAGCTGCGAGTGCTGCATTGGTGTCAGGTCATGCAGTCGCTGCTGCAGATCATCCTGGTGGTGATGGTGATCCAGCGATCTTAACGCTGCCTAAACATAGTACGTCGTTGGGTAACCCAGTGGCCCATCTGCCGTATGGTTTACCGTCTAACTATGAATCGAATTTACAGCGACGTGAGTCACCCGGTCTAACGCGAAAACGCGAGAGCAGTGTTGCTTTTACACCGTTACAGGGGCTATTCGGAATCATTACTCCCAATGGTTTGCATTTCGAGCGGCATCATGCGGGATGGCACGATATTGACCCAGCATCGCATCGATTGATGATCAATGGTTTGGTAGCTAAGCCCAAGGTTTACACGCTGGGCGATTTGATGCGTTTGCCGTCTGTATCGCGTATGCATTTTATTGAATGCGGCGCGAATACCGCCATGGATTGGGCGTCACCTGCGCTACCTTCAGTGCAGTACACCCATGGCATGTTGTCCTGCTGCGAATTTACCGGCGTGCCTTTGTCGTTGCTGTTAGAAGATTGCGGTATCGATAAACGCAATGCTAAATTTGTTTTGGCTGAAGGCGCTGATGGTGCAAGTCTGACACGCACGATTCCGATTGAACGCGCTCTGGATGATGTCATCGTTGCGTGGGGTATGAACGGTGAAATGCTTAGACCAGAAAATGGTTATCCGCTGCGACTAGTGGTACCTGGTGCGCAAGGCGTGAGTTGGGTGAAATGGTTGCGGCGTATTGAAGTGGGTGATGCGCCGTATGCCACGCGTGAAGAGTCAACCCAATACACTGATGTGATGCCGGATGGTCTGTCGCGGCAGTATTCGCTGATCCAAGAATGCAAATCAGTGATTACCTCACCGTCTGGTGGGCAGCGTTTGTTGGAAAAAGGTTTTTATAACATCACAGGACTCGCTTGGTCCGGGCGTGGAAAAATTGATCGCGTTGATGTGTCTGTTGATGGTGGTAAGAATTGGAAAACGGCGCGCTTAGAATCGCCTATTCTCTCCAAATGCCTAACGCGTTTTAATTTTGATTGGGTATGGAATGGCAAGCCCGCCATTTTGCAGTCACGCGCGATTGACGAGACCGGTTATGTACAGCCTAAACTCGCTGAATTGCGTTCGGTGCGTGGTACGCGCTCGGTGTATCACAACAACGCTATTCAATCCTGGCGAGTCGAGGCAGCGGGTGGGGTGGTGAATGTACAAATTTCTTGATCGCGCATTTCTATTGTTGTGTTTGTTCTGTCTGCAAGTGCAGGCGCAAACCTATCCTTCGATTGGTCGCTCTGCGACAGTCGCTGAAATTGCGGCATGGGATAGCGATGTGCGACCAGATTTTCGTGGTCTGCCGGCAGGGTCGGGTAGCGTTAGTCAGGGAATGAAGGTGTGGGAAAAAAAATGTCAGTCCTGTCATGGCGCTTTTGCTGAGTCGCCGGCTGTTTTTCCACCATTGATTGGTGGTACGACGAATGCTGATATCGAGCGTGGTCGCGCCGCTGGTTTGACGGCTGTCACAGAAAATTCTAAAACGACCATTATGAAATTGGCGACTGTATCGACGTTATGGGATTACATACGTCGCGCCATGCCATTCGATGCGCCAAAAAGCTTATCAGTTAATGAGGTGTATGCGGCGACTGCATATCTTTTACATCTGGCAGATATTCTTCCTGCTGACTTCACACTTACTGAAAAAAATATCGCGCAGGCTCAGGCAAAAATGCCTAACCGTGATGGGATGAGTACCGCTCATGGCATGCTGGACGTGAAGGGCAAGGCCGACGTTACCAGCCAAGCATGCATGAACGATTGCGCTGTGAATGAGCAATCGTTAGTTGTGTTGCCTCCTTCAGTCAACGGCCTTAACGGCAATCTCGCCGAGCAAAATCGCAACTATGGTTTGATCAGAGGCGTGGATACAAGCTCAAAGCGATAATTTCTCTGGCGCGCTGCGCTCTGCAGAAGGTGCCCTATCAGTGGCACAATGCATAAAAATCATTGACGGAGAAATGAATTGGATCAGAGTCGGCGCGACGCTATGCGCATTGCCTCGGGATTGGCGATCGCCTTTAGTGCCGGTTTGCTAAAACCCTCCGAGGTGTTTGCTGAAGTAACTGAGGCCGCTGAGGTTGCTTGGGGTTCGGACTGGAACGGAGCGGTTTATTCCGCTAAAAGTCTCGAGGCTTTTGTGATTGCCATGAACGGTGACACCACCACCCCCAACACACCAAGAACGGTGACTGAGCGTGGCCGTGCACCGGGATTAAGTGAAGCGCCCAAAAATCAGCTGATCATTGATGCGCCCGAGCTCGCCGAAAATGGCACGAATGTCCCTGTCACTGTTACCAGCAAAATTCCCAAAACAGATTTTATTGCCCTGCTAGCGGATTTAAATCCCAATCCGGTATGCGTTGGCTTTCATGTTTTGCCCGATAACGAGCCATCGTACTCAGTGCGAATTAAGGTGGCTGAAACATCAGGAATAGTTGCTGTCGCGCGTTCAGAAGGACGATGGTATTACGCCATTCGCGACATTACGGTCATGATCGGAGGCTGCCTTGGGTGAGCCTATGCGTGTGCGCGCTGTGCATAGCAACGGCGTCGTCGAAGTCAAAGTGCTGATGAAGCATCGCATGTTGAGTCGTTTGTCGTGGAGCGCGGAGGGTCAGTTAATACTCCCGCATTTCATACAAACCTTGCGTGGTACGTGCAATGGTCGGCCTGTGTTGCATGTGCACTTTGGTGGATCGGTAGCACGTGATCCGTATTTTTCCTTCAAGTTTAAAGGCGGTAAGGTTGGCGACAAGGTAGAAATTACTTGGGTCGATACTGAAGGTGACAGCCGAACCGATGAAACATTTGTCACATAAGTTATTTACTAAGCTGCGGTGCAGCAAAGTGACTGTGCTTATATCTCCACGCGCTTGATTTAAAAACCCATAAGACCACTCTAAGTTGAGAAGCCAATGAGGGGCGCGTACATAAAATTTATGCTTTTACTAGCTGAGTTCCCAAGTCATTGATTTAATTCGGTTCAAAAAAAATAAATCTTCGTCAATTAGCTAATAAACAAAGATTTATAGCTGAACGGCTTATCAAAAAATTATCAAGTAATTATCAATCGAACTGGCAAAGAAAAGTCTCGAGCTGTGCATCAGGCGATTTTTTTATTTCAAATTTTTTTGCGAAGTCAACAATGTTGGTGATGTATCAATAAAGCGTTCGGTGGGTTTTATTGATTTTGCTAAATATCGGTGCTATATAGACACATGCGTAAAAATTTCGTCCAAAAAGGCAACACTTTTGGGGCGAGCAAAGGCTACGCGGAAGCAAGACGCCCACTGCAATTTCCCCAAGAAGGAAGTGCAGAAAGGTGACGATGGGCAGAACAAATTGAGCTTAGCCCGCTTCAAAAAAAAATCTAATGAGAAATCATTGGCTTAAGTTGCAGTGAAACCATGAGAAAGAGGAGAGTAAAACATGGCAATCAGTTTTAATCTGAACGGCTCGACGGTCTCCGTCCAGTCCGAAGCGGATACCCCGCTGTTGTGGGTAATTCGTGATGAAGTGGGTCTGACAGGTACTAAATTTGGATGTGGCGCAGCCCTTTGCGGTGCTTGCACTGTTCATCTGAATGGCACACCTATTCGTGCATGCCAAACTCCGGTTTCGGCAGTCGCAGGCAAGAAAGTCTCCACAGTTGAGTCGCTTTCCGCTGATAACTCACATCCATTGCAAAAAGCATGGATCAAGCATCAGGTACCACAGTGTGGTTACTGCCAGTCGGGTCAGTTGATGAGTGCAGCTGCGCTGCTCTCGAAAAACAAAAATCCGAGCGATGCAGACATCGACAACGCGATGAGTGGAAATCTGTGCCGTTGCGGCACCTATAACCGCATTCGCGCTGCAATCAAAGATGCCGCTGCAGAATTGCGTCGCGCTTAAGGTAGAGGAGACAAACAAATGACAACAAATCGTCGCGAATTTCTGAAAACGTCTGCAGTCGCTTCTGGCGTTGCCGTGCTGGGCATGTATGTGCCAGGTATGGGTGGCAACGAAGCCAAAGCTGCGGGTTCCCTGCATACCCCTAACGTGTGGGTACACATTGCAGATGACAACTCAATTACTCTTCTCTCGCACATGTCAGAGATGGGTCAGGGTGTGCACACAGCGCTGCCTATGCTGATTGCAGAGGAACTGAATGTAGACATCAACAACGTTAAAGTAGCTACCGCTCCTGCGAATCCAGCTTACGTTAACGGCTTGCTCGGCGCACAAATCACAGGTGGTTCCACCTCGATTCGTGACGCATGGGAAAAGCTGCGCGTAGGTGGTGCACAAGTGCGCACTATGCTGATCGAAGCTGCTGCTAGCAAGTGGGGCGTTGATGCTTCCACACTGTCAGCAAACAATGGCGTTGTTTCTGGTGGCGGCAAGAGCGCAACTTACGGTGAACTCGCTTCTGCAGCTGCAGCACTGCCAGTACCTAAAGACGTCAAGCTGAAAGATCCTTCACAGTTCCGCGTAGTTGGTAAGCCAGCTAATCGTCTGGACACACCAGCTAAGGTCAATGGCACAGCCGAATTCGGTATCGATGCCAGAGTTCCAGGCATGGTGTACGCCTCGATCGAGCAGACTCCAGTTATCGGCGGTAAGCCAGTTAGCTTTGATGCTGCTAAAGCCAAGGCTATGCCAGGCGTGATCGATGTCGTTCAGATCTCTGACGGAGTTGCAGTGGTGGCTGATACTTACTGGCACGCTTACAACGCACGTAAGAAGGGTCTGACGGTTAAATTTGAAGATGGCGCAGCAGGTGGAATGTCCTCAGCAGGTATGTGGGCCGCCATCAAAGGCGCTGAAAAAGACATCAAACCAATCAAGATTCGTCCTGATGTCGGTGATGCAGCGGGTGCTATCGCAGGTGCAGCTAAAGTCGTCAAGGCTAACTACACCACAGCTATGATGGCTCACCAGCCGCTCGAGCCAATGAACATGATCGCTGATGTTAAAGGCGATAAATGTGATTTGACTGGCCCAACTCAGTTCCAGCAAGGTGCACAAGGTACGGCGGCTGCTGTACTAGGCATCAAGCCAGAGAACGTCACCGTTCGCACGACCTATTTGGGTGGTGGTTTCGGTCGTCGTATCGAACTCGATTTCATCTCGCAAGCTGTTCAAGTATCCAAAGCAGTTGGCCGTCCGGTCAAAGTGCTGTGGAGCCGTGAAGACGACATGAAGCATGACTTCTACCGTCCAGCTGGTTTGAACCGTTTGGAAGCTGGTCTGGATGCTTCAGGCAATCCAGTTGGCGTGAAATTCCAGTTGACCTCGCAGTCGATCACACAGCGTGCCTTTGGTTTGCCAAAGAACACACTGGATCCATTCATGGTCGAAGCGTCAGTTCCTCTGTATAGCGTACCAAACACAGCGCATGACGTGATCATTCACGACACAGGCTATCGTGTCGGTTACCTGCGTGCGGTATCGCACACAATGAACTGCTTCGCTAACGAATCCTTCATGGATGAGTTGGCACTGGCAGCAGGTAAAGATCCTGTGGCGTATCGCTTGGGCTTGTTGGGCAACGAAGCTCGCATGACCAACGTATTGAAGATCGCTGCTGAGAAAGCTGGCTGGGGCCGTAAATTGCCTAAAGGCCGTGCTCTGGGCGTCGCAATCATGGAAGGCTACGGCACTTACATGGCGCAAGTGGCTGAAGTTTCGGTTACTGACGGCAATCCAAAAGTACACAAAGTTTGGGTGGTTAGCGATCAAGGCAACATGGTTAATCCTGAGATCGTTCGTCAGCAGTTGGAATCAGGCATTATCTATGGTCTCTCAGGTGCTTTGTACACTGAGAACACCTTGGCAAATGGCCGCATTCAACAGGCTAACTTCAATGACTTCCCGCCGATTCGTCAGAATCAGGCTCCAGTGATTGATGTGACTCTGGTTGAAACTGCTAACAAGCCAGGTGGCGTAGGTGAGCCTTCCACTTCGCTGATTGGACCAGCTGTTGCGAACGCGATTTTTGCTGCAACTGGCAAGCGTATTCGTAGCATGCCATTGGCTAAGGGCTTGAAATCAGCCTAATAAAGTAGCGCGTTGAACTGCTCCCCTCCCGCAAGGGTGGGGAGCTTTTTTTACTGGTTTCAAAAGTGATGTGTCATGGATAGTATCGATCTGGAAGTACTCAAGACATGCAGCGATTGGATCGCCGCAGGTAAGCGCTGCGAACTCGTCACCGTCATTAAGACCTGGGGCTCTAGCCCGCGTCCCGAGGGTGCTACGCTAGGTATTTGCGACGATGGTCATGTCGTTGGTTCCGTCTCTGGTGGCTGCATCGAAGATGATTTAATTGATCGCGTTCGTAAAGAAGGTATTACGCGTACCCAGCCCGAAATCGTTACCTACGGCATTACGGCCGATGAAGCGCATCGTTTTGGTTTGCCCTGTGGCGGGACCATACAACTGGCGATAGAACCGCTGTCAGCGGAGAGCCAAATAACTGAATTAATTGAGCGTTTGGGCAAAGGCGAGTTAGTTGCTCGGCGTGTTGACTTGCAAAATGGTGCGGTGACTTTAGGATCCGCTAAACCAGGAATGAGTTTACAAGTATCTGAATCGGCACTGACAACCATTCATGGCCCCCGTTGGCGGCTGTTGATTATTGGTGCGGGTCAGTTGTCGCGCTTTTTAGCGCAGATTGCGGTGGGTATGGATTACTCAGTTACGGTGTGTGATCCGCGTGAAGAATATCGTGAAGGATGGCATGTTGAGGGTGTGCAGGTAGTCCATGCTATGCCCGATGATTTAGTACTTGAGATGAAACTTGATAGCCGCTGTGCTGTCGTGGCATTGACGCATGATCCTAAGTTGGATGATCTGGCGCTAATGGAAGCTCTGAAATCAGAGGCGTTTTATGTCGGTGCGATTGGTTCGCGTTCTAACGATGAAAAGCGTCGCGAGCGTTTGCTTGATTTTGATTTGACGCCTGCTCAGCTAGAAAAATTACACGGACCGATTGGTTTGTATATCGGTAGTAAGACGCCGTCGGAAATCGCTATATCGATACTCGCGGAAATGACGGCTGTAAAAAATGATGTCTTGCTGCCCGAAGAAATGAAGGTCGGTAAAGCCAAGGCATCGGCTCAGCTGGAAGCAAGTCCTGATGCCTGCTTATATGATCCTAGCCAACGAATTGTCTGAACGTCCCGATACCCCCTGCGTAGCCGTCTGCTCGACCACCTTTGATGACGTTTGTCGTGGTTGTGGTCGTACCGTCGTCGAAGTCGCTGAATGGGTTTTCATGTCTGCTGAGGACAAAGAAATCGTCTGGGAGCGCATCCTCGCCG
>JBEGSP010000124.1:0-5530 GCA_041179845.1 Pseudomonadota bacterium | reverse complement strand
AAACGCAAAAAAGGAGAACATGCATGAGTGCTCATGACTTTGCGATCTCCGCACGCTCACTAGAAAAACGTTTTGGCGCAGTGGTTGCTGCGTCAGACATAAATGTAGATATTCCCACCGGCGCGAAAGTGAGTCTGATCGGCAGTAATGGTGCCGGCAAAACCACCTTCGTGAATATGATCACGGGTTACATCAAACCCGATTCTGGTCAAATTCTTCTGCACGGTGAAAACATTGCAGGCTTGGCCCCACGCAGCATTGCGCGACTCGGCGTTGCGCGTTCATTTCAGATTCCACAGCTCTTTAAAGAAATGACGGTGTTCGACAACATGCTGGTGGCGATTGCGTCGCAAGCGGGTGGTTTGTCGTTCTTGCGTCCGGCACGTAATGCGGCGGCACAAGAGCGTGCTTCCGAACTGTTAGAGCGTTTTGAATTGTCTGCCCATACGCACCGTACAGTCGGTGAACTGCCGGGTGGTGTACGCAAGCTGCTCGACATTGCGATGGCGCTCACGCGTCAACCGAAAGTGCTGCTGCTCGATGAGCCGACCTCCGGTGTATCGGCTGATGAAAAATTTCCAATGATGGATACCGTCATGCGCGCTCTTTCACAAGAAGCCGTGACCGTACTCTTTGTTGAACATGACATGGATATCGTTGATCGTTACGCCGACCGCGTGATTGCATTTTACAGCGGACGCGTGATTGCTGACGACAAGCCCTCCATTGCACTAGCCTCAGCCGACGTACAACGCTACGTAACCGGCACGCTATCAGACAGGAAAGAACATGCTGAGGATTGAAAAAATTGATGTATCGATACAGTCAGTGCAGGTACTGCGCGGACTGTCATTAGAAGTCGGTAGCGGCCAGATGGTAGGACTCATTGGCCGTAATGGTGCGGGTAAATCTACAACTCTGCGCTCTATCATGGGTCACCTGCCACTGAGCAGCGGCCGTATCACGTGGAATGGCGAAGATCTGGCGCGCATGCCGCGTCATGCACGTGCCGCTTTAGGTATTGGCTATATGCCGGAAGATCGTGGCTTGGTACCTGAACTCACCGTGGAAGAAAATATCCTCGTTCCATTGTGGGCGATGAAAATCGAAGATACTGCGCCGCGACTGGAGTTTGTTTATCACGTACTACCGGAACTCAAAGAGATGAGTCACCGCCGCGCACTTCTTCTCTCTGGCGGACAACAAAAATTGGTTGCGCTAGCACGCGCGCTGACGATAGGCAGCAAACTATTGCTGCTCGATGAACCCTTCGAAGGTGTAGCTCCGGCTTTGTCAGCGCGTCTATCTGAAGTGATAGGTGGACTGCGCGGTGGTGATCTGTCGGTGTTAATTGCGCAATCTGATTTGAATCATTCTAAAAACTTGCTCGATGCAGAAATTGTGATCGAGCGTGGTGCCAATCGCCAGCCTACCTAAAATAGCTTAAACAAAATGATAGCCTGGAAAGATCACGTAACACTGCCTGCTATGCGCAGCGAAGTTCACTTTGACGGACGAGAGATTCAATGCTTTGTGAATCGTCCGCCTTCGTTTTACTGGATGTTCGAACGTGCAGTGAAAGAACGCCCGCAGCATGAATGCATTAGCTTTAATGATCAGCATCTAAGCTATGCCGAAGTCAGTGCTGAGGTAAACAAACTGGCGAATGGATTCGCTGCACGCGGCATGAAACAAGGTGACCGCGTGGTGATGTTCATATCGAATCGCCCCGAATTTATTACGGTGCTATTCGCATTGCAAAAGCTGGGGGTCATCACCGTTCCTGTAGGCACGCGTGAACAAGGACCTGGCTTGGCGTATATCGTCAATCAATGCGGCGCTGTAGGTATTGTGTTTGATGAAGAACTGACTGACCGTATTCCAGATGCCGCTACATCACCACAATTGAAATTACGTGTCTCAACCGGTCAGGCCACCAGCAATGTAGACGCGTTGCATACACTCGACGGTCCTGCTGTGAATACCGTTGCAGTCAATGAAGAAGACTGCGCCTGCATACTCTATACCTCAGGTACCACCGGCAACCCCAAAGGAGCGATGCTCACGCATCTGAATATCTCGCACTCGGTGATTCATTATGAAGTCTCAATGAAACTCACCAAGGATGAACGCGGTGCACTCGCTGTGCCTGCTAGTCATGTCACTGGGCTGATTGCTCTGATTGCCGAGATGGTGCATGTGATGGGCACGCTGGTAGTGATTGCAGAATTTAAGGCTGCTGATTTTGTGCCACTCGCTGCACGTGAACGCGTGACGTTTTCAGTGATGGTGCCAGCGATGTATCAACTCTGTTTGCTACAGCCTACTTTTCGCACCGTCGATTTATCCCACTGGCGTGTCGGCGCTTTTGGTGGCGCACCTATGCCAGTACCAACAGTACAAGCCTTGGCTGAGGCTGTACCCGGTATGACGCTCGTGAACTGCTACGGATCAACTGAATCAACCTCACCTGCTACGGTGATGCCATTAGGTTTGTCAGCAATACATAACGACAGCATTGGTATTACCTTACCGTGCGCGACAATTCGCATCATGAACGATCAAGATCAAGAAGTCGCACCCGGCGAATCCGGTGAACTATGGATCGGTGGCCCAATGGTGGTACCCGGTTACTGGAATAATCCTGAAGCCACCGCAAAAGGTTTTGCTGAAGGTTGCTGGCGCTCGGGTGATCTGGGCTCGAAAGATGCCCAAGGTCTGGTGCGTATCTTTGATCGCATCAAAGACATGATCAACCGTGGTGGTTATAAAATTTATTCCGTCGAAGTAGAAAACGCTTTAATGGCCCTACCCGGCGTAGTAGAGGCTGCAGTAGTCGGACATCCCTGCCCGGTGCTAGGTGAACGTGTACATGCCTATGTGTACGCGCCAAAGGTAACGGTGGATGCCGCCGCTGTGAAAGCACACTGCGCAGCGCGTTTAGCCGATTACAAAGTACCCGAGCAGGTTGTTTTTACAGATAAGCCCTTGCCACGTAATCCGAATGGCAAGCTACTCAAACGTTCACTGCGTCAAACGGCATGATAGTTGAGTAGTAACTGCAGGATGGCGGCATGATGTATCGTGAACATTACTGGTAAGCTCTCTATCTAGGAGAGCATTGTTATCGGATGCTTGATTCTGTTGATCGCCGATGAAATTTCTGATTGCCCGCTTCAACCACGAAACCAATACCTTCTCACCGGTGGCGACGCCGTTAGAGTCGTTTCAGCCCTTGTATGGCGATGATGCGTTGAATGATCAGCGTAATGCGCGGACCGCGATGGGTGCATTCATTCGTCTGGCTGAAGCACAACCCGAGCATCAACTGCTCACCCCCCTGTCTGCGACAGCCAACCCAAGTGGCACGGTAGCCGCTGAAGCCTACACAGAGTTAAGTCAATGCATACTTCATGCATTGAGTGAACAACCTGACGCTATTTTGCTTGACCTGCATGGTGCATTAGTCGCAGAAAATGCTGCCGATGGTGAGGGTGAACTTTTAAAAAAAATTCGTTCGATCGCACCCAATGTGCCCATTGCCGTAGCGCTCGATTTGCATGGCAACGTCACTCAAACGATGGTGGACAATGCCGACATCATCGTCAGCTTCAAGACCTATCCTCACGTCGACATGGCCGAAACCGGTGAACATGCAGGCCAATTGATGATGGATTTATTGTCGGGACAATCGCGCCCTATCATTCGCTGGAAACAACTGCCGCTGCTCTCTCACACACTGCGCAGCAACACCAACGAAGGATCTATGCAACGAGCCGTGGAAGCGGCACGTCAAGCCGAACTAGAACAAGGCGTGTTGGCTGTCTCCATCATGGCCGGATTTTCATTGGCTGATTTTGCAGACGCAGGCATGTCGGTCATCGTCGTCACTGACAACGACGAACAACTGGCTGAATCAGTAGCACATAATATTGCGCAACAAGTCTGGGAAGAACGCGAAGGTTTTGTGTATCAAAGCGCCCCACTAAAAGAATCATTAGAACGTGCCCGCGAATTACACAAGAGTGAGGGCGATGGCCCGGTACTGCTGCTAGATCATAGCGACAATGTGATGTCTGGCGGCACCTGCGACACCATGGATGTGCTCGCAACCGCACTTATTAAACATCTCACACCGATTGTGGTGGGTCCGATTTGCGATCCCCAAGCGGTACAGCGCTTGTGGAAGCTGCGTCCTACGGATGTGGTACGCGTTGACATTGGTAATCACAACCAACTCGCTCACCAAACTAAGAAAAAGAAATCGTTATCTCTGGTGGGAGTCTTACGCGCAAGGAGTGATGGTGATTTTATCGTTACCGGCCCGATCTATACCGGCGCAAAAGTCAGCATGGGCCGCACCGTTTTATTTGACACCATCGATGCCCTGATCGTCATTTGCGAGCAGCGCACCGAACCCTTTGATATGGGCATTTTCAGCTGCGTAGGACTCGATCCCGCTAAGTATGATTACTTACTACTGAAATCACGCATGTATTGTCGGCCTGTATTTGGCGCGATTGCCAAAGGCTTAGTCGAGTGCGACTCAGATACGGGCGGGCCGACCAGCTCGAACTATGCATTTTTCCCATTTACTCAGTTACGTCGACCGATGTTTCCACTCGACCCAAGCACTGAGTTCAAGAATTAATCATTGTTAGATAAATCTTGGTTCAAATCGGCAAAGCAGAACGTCCCGCATAACGAGCTGCACTACCTAAAGCTTCTTCAATACGGAGTAATTCATTCCACTTCGCCATGCGCTCTGAACGCGCAAACGACCCCACTTTCAATTGACCGGCATTCCATCCTACGGATAAATGTGAAATCATCACATCTTCCGACTCACCTGAACGCGCCGAAACAATCGTAGAAAATCCACAGGCTTTAGCCGCTTGCAAAGCAGCGAGCGTTTCAGTAATCGTGCCGGCTTGATTAGGCTTAATCAATACCGCATTGCAGGCTTTTTGTTCGAAGGCTTTCGTTACTCGTGCCGCGTTCGTCACTAAGTAATCATCACCGATCACTTGCACTTTTGCTCCAGCGGCTTGTGTAAACGCGATCATGCCGTCGGTATCATCTTCGGCTAGCGGATCTTCGATCGATAAAATCGGATATTTAGTTAACCACTGCAGCAACACCTCTATCCATTCATCACGGCTATACGAACGCCCTTCTAAGCCGGGTCGATACACTCCACCGCTTCCAAATTCCGAAGCAGCGATGTCGAGTGAAATCATGATCTCACCATGGCCATAGCCAGCCTTCTCGATCGATTTTGTCAGCATTTGCAGCGCTTCTTCATTGCTTGCAAAATCTGGCCACCAACCGCCTTCATCAGCGACACCCGCACGCCGACCAGCCTCGCTCATCAAATCACCTGCAGCACGATACACATCCGCCACCATAGCTAATGCTTCATCCATGCTATGCGCACCTACGGGCATCACCAGCAAATCTTGTATATCTATACGACGGCCTGCATGCGCACCACCGCCAAAAATTTGTATCTCCGGCAGCGGCATCTCCA
>JBEGSP010000123.1:0-4413 GCA_041179845.1 Pseudomonadota bacterium | reverse complement strand
CGTGAAATTCACTGGAGCGTTGAATAATCGAGAGGTTGCAAAAATATTCGCGAAATCACACTTTTTTGCTATGGCTAGCCATTTTGATACTTTTGGTGTGGTTTTTATTGAAGCCTTGAGTGCCGGCCTGCCGATCGTCGGTACCAAGTGCGGTGGCCCTGAATCATTTATTGGTAATCAGCACGGCGTACTAGTGGATGTAGGGGATATCGCACAGCTCAGTGGTGCATTGATTAAAATGGCGGAAAATTACAAAAATTACGACGATGAGGCAATCAGACGGTACGTAATCAATAGTTTCTCTGACCAAGCGGTGTCCAATTGCGTCGCGAAGCAGTACAACGCAATCCTGAGCGATTAATGGGAAACAAGACTGTTCTGACCTTCCTGTTGAAGTTAGTAAGTGCTGGATTGTCACTGGCAATGTTAGTAATAACCTCGCAACTGATTGGCACCGAAGGACGGGGGTATGTAAGCTTGTTTCAAACTACTGTGCAGATCGCAGTAATAATTGGCGGCGTAATTGGTGGGCCGGCTCTGAATTTGGTCCTCAATCCACAAAGCAGCAAGCAACTCTTAATTAAGACATTACTGGTCTGCTACGGTTGGTCGGTAGTGGCTGCTATATTGACTATAATGATTTCCATCTTTCAGAGAGAAATTCTCACAGACCGCCTGTCATTGCTCTACCTTGCGTGCGTAGTTTCCAGCATTGTGTCTGTCAACGTGGTCTATCTGCTTGGGAACGGCAGGCTGCTTCTGCACAGTTACATCAATATCATAAGTGTAGGCCTAACCTGCCTGTTTTTTCTTGGTGGTGCATTATGGCACGAGCCTTCCACAGATACATTCATTCTCGGGTTTACGTGTGCGAATTTGGGTTGTCTCGCCTACACCTGGTTTCTGATCTGGAAATTTTACCGATGTGGAGTAAGCGATCAGTACAAGAATATCGGCATGGGAGAAATTTTTGTCAATATTTTGGCTAAAGGGTTTACCGCACAAGTGAACGGTCTTCTCTTATTTTTTATATTCAGAATGGGTTTTTACGTCATTGGATACTTGGGCGATGCTAGTTCGCTTGGCATTTATTCTACGGCAGTCCTTTTGTGCGACTCTATCTGGATTCTGGCTGGAGCCCTCGCAACCGTCACCTATTCACGAGCTTTAACACATAAGACAGACAAAACTTTGATCGGCGATATTATGCGCTATATAAAAATATCGACTGTATTCGGCGTTCTATCGGTAGCTGTTTTAAATTCCTTACCTCTGACTGTATACGTAAAAGTTTTCGGGTCGGATTTTTCTCGCATAAAAGACTTCATCTTACCTCTCAGCCCAGGGATAATTGGGGCAAGCATACTGACAATTCTCATTCATTACTATACTGCTAGGGGCCGCTATACCCTATGCTTCCAGATCCTTCTCGCAGCTTTCTTCACATCATTAGTTGGATGCGCATTACTGATTCCGCCATTGGGATCGCCTGCTGCCGGATTTGCATCCTCTGCTGGGGCTATGTTAGCCGCGCTGAGCCTTCTCGTCGTTTTCCAGAGGGAGCACAAGGTTCGTCTCCGAGAGTTTTTCGGTTTCACGGATTTGATGAAACGAAATCTACGATGATAGAAAAAGTCGGAAGATGATACGTTTTAAATTTGATTTCCTATTCAGTCCGATTGTGCTGTTCTGTTTCACATGGGGTGTAACCTATTTCCTTGCTATTCTTGATCTTGCGCAAATCGCGCCAGCGGAATTTACAAATAAATCATCTGCATTTCTTTCAGTGATTTCCGTGTCGTTCCTTTGTGCTTACTTGTTTCTCTATTTAGTTGATGTACAGAGAGGGTCCCTGCAGCTGATGCATCGAGCAGGAGGGATCGTATTTTTGCGTTGTAGACAGATTTTTACAATATGGCTATCTATCTCGGTTGTCGAAATTGCAATCGATGGAGGCATTCCGCTTCTCTGGCTGCTCCTAGGTGTGGACAAGAGCTATGCCGAGTTCGGCATAGGCACTGTACACGGATTGGCCAATTCTCTTTGGTTATATCTTGCTTTTGCAACAGTCACAAGTGTAATCTTTCGCGACCGTTGCTCAATCATAAGCGGGGGAGTACGGAGCCAAGGGCGCGACCTTCCTAAGATAGTAAAGCTAGTAGTTATATGCTGGCCTTTTCTTATGGTTTCACGAGGTTTGCTGACGTTGATTTTTCTCCAGCTGCTTGTTTTCTATATTATTTTTTCAGAAATTAAAATTTCCGCTGTAATTGGCAAGTTGGCCATTTTCTTATTTCTGTTTTTTGCATTGTTCGGCTTCATTGGGGATAGTCGGCACGAAGAGTTCTCCATTTATAGCTCGATTGGGATCGATAAATATGACTCCATATTCAGCTATCTCGTTTGGCCCTATTTATATGTAACAACACCGACATACAATCTGACCCTTAACCTCCACGATCAGAATGTTGCCGGGAATTTGTTTCCCATCTACTCTGCATGGTCGCTTCTTCCTTCGCAAGTTCGCAACCTGATTGGAATTCCTGTCGGTTTCGATGCCTATCTCGGTGAACTTGCGCACGGCGCATTCAACGTTGGTACCGCCTATCTGTCAGCTTTTTTCGACTGGGGATGGGGTGGCATCGTGATTTTTACCTGTTTTATTTCCTTAGTAAGTTTCTCATCGTGGCGCATTTACAGGAAAACGGGAAATCCGGCTATTTATTCTCTGGCGGCTACTTGTTTAGTCCTTACCATTTTTACTAATCAGTATTTTTCACTTCCTGTAATACTTTATTTCATGCTGCTACGATGGAATGTAAAGGCAAAAAATTAGATTAACGATAATCTCGTCGACTTCACTTTGAGGAATCAGGTGGTTGGAGTATTGAATACGAAGTTATGTAGACAATACGCCTGTTTGGCACGTCATAAGGAACAATAATTTTATGTGTGGTATTTTTGGTCTAGTTCAAAACTTTCCTCTCAACGGCCGCGAACTGCTTGGCATGAGCAGGGCCATTCGTCACCGTGGACCTGACGATGAGGGCTTTTTCCTAGCCGATTTGAATGGCCGAGCAGTGGGCTACGCCGGACCGGACACTCCACTTGTGTCATTTGAGCCGAGCATTCCGTATTGTCCAGAAACCATGCTTCCTGAAAATCTCAATGAGTATTCTCAGGGATTAGCTTTAGGGCATCGGCGGCTTTCAATACTCGACCTCACTTCACACGGCCATCAACCGATGTCCTACGGAGGACGATACTGGATCGCCTTCAATGGTGAGATTTACAACTTTCTTGATATTAAGTCTGAACTTGAGTTAAAGGGGTATTCTTTTTCGTCGCGTAGCGACACGGAAGTAATTCTTGCTGGGTACATGGAATGGGGGGTGGATATCGTTGAGCGGCTCAATGGTATGTGGGCATTCGCGATTTTCGATACATCCGAACGTACTCTATTCCTGTCTCGGGATCGCTTTGGTATAAAGCCCCTATACCTGAGATTCACACCGGGTCGTATTGCCTTTTCTTCGGAAATCAAGGCATTTCAGGCTTTGCGTGACTGGGAGGCGCGGGCAAATCATAAACGCCTTCTTGATATGGTCGTTTGGAATGTCTCCGATCATACTGCCGAGACAATGTTCGATGGTGTGGTTCAGTTGCCACCGGGTCACTTTGCTAAGCTTGATCTCGATTTCGTTCGAAGAGATTCGCGTGCCGATTTGCGACAGCACTATCGGCCGCAACGGTGGTACTCCCCACGGCTGAACCAGGATCTATCGCAGCTAGATCGCACTCAAATATTTCTGGAACTAATGGAAGATTCAGTGCAGCGCCATAGTCACGCCGACGTTCCCGTCGGATCCTGCTTGTCAGGCGGGTTGGACAGTTCGGCCATGGTGTGTTTACTGAGACGGTCCCTGGGCGCTGACATGCATGCTGGTGAACTTCACACGTTCACTGCTCAGTCAGCGGACAGGGCCTTCGATGAAACGGACCACGCGATGGCAGTCGTGCAGCGTACGAATTCGTGTGCACATTTCACGACCCCCAACCCCGTAGGCTTATTTGACGACCTCGAAAAACTAGTCTGGCATCAGGATGAGCCATTTGTCTCCACGTCGATTTATGCACAATGGTGTGTTTTCAAAACGGCCAGCACCAACGGAATCAAAGTGATGCTTGATGGTCAAGGTGCAGATGAAATCCTCGGAGGATACCGTGGCTTTTTTGGTGCATATCTCGCGAGCCTTTTTTTAAGGGGGGACATGTTGCGATGGGGCCGCGAAATCGGTTCTTTGCGGCGAGAGGTTGGGTTTTCATTTTTACGTTCGCTTGGCTACACGTTTGCTTATGCGCAACCGACGTTATTGAAATTCATCGGTCGATTTGACGGGCGTGCCTATTCCG
>JBEGSP010000122.1:0-5461 GCA_041179845.1 Pseudomonadota bacterium | reverse complement strand
ATGGCAGCGCACGTGGCAGGTAAGGCGTGCAGTGTGCTCGACATGAGTGGCTTAGCGCAAAAAGGTGGGCCGGTGATGTCGCATGTTCGTTTAGCTGATCGTGATGATCAAATTCATTCTACGCGTGTCGGTACGGGTGCTGCCGATTTAGTCGTGGGGTGCGATGTGATCGTGGCAGCGAGTAAAGATGCGATTGCGCGCATGGGTCAGGGTAGAACACATGCGGTGATTAATTCCACACTCGCTCCGACCGCCGCGTTTGTTAAAAACCCCGATTGGAAATATCCCGATGCTGATGCAGCCGAGAGTATTCGTAAAGTTTGTGGTGATGAGGCTGTAGCTGCGGTTGATGCCGGCAATATTGCGACGACCTTGATGGGTGATTCGATTGCCACCAACATGTTTATGCTGGGTTATGCTTGGCAACGCGGTTGGGTGCCGCTGTCGGAAGCAGCACTCTTGAAAGCAATTGAGTTGAATGGTGTGTCCGTCGATTTCAATCAGCAATCGTTTGCATGGGGACGACTGGCAGCGCATGATATCGATGCGCTTCAAAAAGATTTAAAAGTACTCGCTCCTGCGCAGGTGATTGAATTCAAACGTGCACCTAGCTTGGATGACCTGATCAAGCGTCGTATTGGCTTTTTAACGAGCTATCAAAACAAAGCTTACGCTAACAGCTATCAGAGTTTTGTTGAGCAAGTTCGTACTGCTGAAACTAAGATTTCGCCACAGGGTCCGTATAAACTGACGGAAGCCGTTGCGCGGTATTTGTTTAAATTGATGGCGTATAAAGATGAATATGAAGTCGCCCGTCTGCATAGTGATCCAGCTTTCAAACAACGTATTGCATCTATGTTTGAAGGTAACTACAGCGTCAAATACCATCTCGCACCGCCACTGTTATCGGCTAAAGATGCCAACGGCCATTTAATCAAGAGTGAATTTGGTTCGTGGGTAGGCTGGGTTTTCCCGCTATTAGCGAAGATGCGGTTTTTGCGAGGCACGTTCATCGATCCGTTCGGTCATACTGAGGAGCGTAAATCTGAACGAGCTTTAATTACTCAGTATCGTGAAACGTTGACGAGTTTGCTGCCGCAACTGTCGGCCGATAACTTGTCGACGATGGTGGCATTGGCTAGCGTGCCAGAAGATATACGCGGTTATGGTCATGTTAAAGAACGTCATCTGCGTAACGCGCAAGAAAAACAAGCGGAGCTATTGAAAAAATTCACGCCAATCACAACCGGTGTGCGTGAAGTAGGGCGCCACGCCGCATAAAAACAAAAGGCCTCAGTGCATATGCATTGAGGCCTCTTTGTTAATCATTATTTGCGCTAGCGCAAATTAACCGCCGCGTGTATTGCGCACCAATCCTCGTTGCGGGTCATAGCCTGCAGCAGCGATCATGTAGAACACAATCGTTGAAATAATAATCACGACTATCGATAGTGTGGCCATCTGCCCATACAGCGCATAGCGCATTGCTTCCACCGCATGCGTGAACGGGTTAAGTGATGCAATGCGATAAATCCACACCGCTCCTGCATCATGCATCCTTTGTATTGGATACAGCGCAGAGGATAGAAAGAACATCGGAAAAATCACGAAGTTCATCGTGCCCGCAAAATTTTCCAGCTGCCGTATATAGACCGATAGCACTAAACCAAACGCTGACAACATAAGCGCACCCAGAATCAGGGCGGGTAGTGCAGTCACGACTTGCCACGGTGAGAGACCGATACTCCAGATCACCACCAAAATCATAAAAGCTAGTGCTTGTATTACCGACAAAAACGCACCACCTGCTAATTTGCACGCGAGTAGATAGCTGCGCGGCAGCGGCGCAGTTAATAGTAATCGCATCACTCCCATTTCACGGTCATACACCATAGCGAGTGAGGATTGCATGCCATTGAAAAGACAAACCATCAATGCGAGGCCGGGAACCATGTAGAGCCGATAGTCTAGCTGAGGATCAAATGGCATCACACTACCCAGATCAGGCATTTGGCGAAAACCTGCAGCGAATACCACCATCCATAACAAAGGTCGCACGAGTGATGAGGCAAGGCGACCGGGCTGACGTAAAAATTTATGAATCTCGCGCCCTGCAATCGCTGCCAGAGCTAATCGCGCATGGAGTAATTTCATGATTTACCCTCCGCGCGAGTTAAGTGTAGGAAGGCAGGCGTGAGCTGCGTGTGCCCATTCAGCTTGATTAATTCTTTCGGTGTGCCATCAAAGCGCGTTTTACCTCCGGCCATTACGATGATGCGATCAGCCGATTCAGCTTCATCAACTAAGTGCGTCGCCCACAACACACCCATGCCGCGCTCACGACACAAGGCTTTCACATCAGCCACGATCGCAGCTCTGGAGGCAGGGTCAATACCTACTGTGGCTTCATCCATCAATAGTAAGGAAGGCTCGGAGAGGAGTGCGCGTGCTAGTTCGACTTTGCGACGCATGCCGCCCGACAGCTGACGACATAACTCCGACGCTCGTTCGGTGAGTTCGAATCGATTTAACCAACGTTCAATTCGCAGTTTGGCTTCATCGCGCGCTATGCCGTGCAGATCACTTTGAAACTGCATGTTGGCTTTAACGGATAAATCTAAGTCCAGTGCGGGTTGTTGAAAAACGATGGCGAGTTTCGCTAATGCTGCAATCGGATCGTGACCAATATCGGAACCAGCAATCGAGGCATGACCCGAGTCGGCAACAAACAAGCCAGATAACATTTGAAATAAGGTGGATTTGCCCGCACCGTTAGGACCGAGCAGAGCGACAAATTCACCGGCACGTACAGAAAAGCTGACATCATCAACAGCACGACGAGCGCCGAAAGATTTACTCAGATTCGTTACTGCTAGCGTATCGGGAAACAAAGAGGTTGCGGTTGACAAGCGAACTCCTGCAATTTTTATGTGGAGCGATTGTAACGGTTCGATAGAAATACTGCCGGCTGCGGCGTTATGCTATGAATTCTGATGTCAGCGATTGCCAAGGCTGTCGCAGTCGCCAGTCAGCAATCCATGCTAGGGGAATGACGACGGCAAGCGCACCGATATCTGTCACTAATTCACCCAACAATGCACTTTGAATACGTACGCCGGTTGTGAGCGCAGGGAAACGCGAGTCGATTTCAGCTTGAACTATGGGTGAGAGTAGTGCCTCGTTTTCCCGCCATACGCTACCGCCGATTAAAACGCATTGCGTATCAAGCGTGACGATGAGGTTATATAAGCCGCGACCAAACCACTGTGATGCTTCGTGCACTATGTCTAACGAGGTTTGATCACCTGATCGCGCAGATGAAAAAATTTTATCTAAGCTCACACCAAGACGCAGACCCAGATTGCGCCCTCCAACTAAACTTTCCAGATCACCGACATTCCCACAACCACATAATGCTTTTGAAATTTCAGACATCAGCATATGGCCGGCATGACCGGCGTTACCTGATTTGCCTCGCAAGATGTGGCCATCAACACACAGACCAAATCCTATACCGGTACTCCAGGTGACATAAATGGCATTCGACTCATTTTGAGCTGCGCCAAAACAGAGTTCACCACGAAGAGCGGCTACACAATCATTATCAATGTGAATGGTCGAGAAATGCTCGCGTAAAACGGATTCCAAAGGAATGAACGTCCAGTCATTCGGTAAATTTTTATCATGTGCTAAACCGCCACACAGATTCGGCGGCGTAAGTCCGAGTAAACCATCCTGATAGTCAAATGGCCCGCAGCTACTGACGCCGATATGATCGACGTCTGCAAAGTCAATCGCTAAGCGCTGACAAGCGACTGCAAGAAGTTCTAAGGATTGACGCGCAATGGCATCCGGTGTGCCGCTCTTGCGGGTTGCTTGTACAAGGCGAATTAACGGACCGTCACTATTCGCTAAGGTGATAGCTAATTTGCTGCCACCGATATCTAGAGCGGCGATTACTGAAGTCGTCATGAATAGCTAGATAGGCACTGCAGAAAATAATAAGCGTAGTGGGTTCTCTGCGAGACCAGTCACTGCCGAAGCGTGATGGTGGTCTCGCAGTATGTTCAGCCAGAGAATTAAACCGTTAATGGCTTAAAGCGCAAACGCTTAGGTTTGGCACCTTCTTCACCTAGACGTTTTTTCTTATCAGCTTCGTACTCTTGATAATTACCATCAAAGAAGGTGACGGTAGAGTTACCTTCAAACGCTAAAATATGCGTGGCGATGCGATCTAAGAACCAGCGATCATGTGAAATCACCATCACTGTTCCGGCAAATTCGAGTAAGGCGTCTTCCAGAGCGCGCAATGTTTCTACATCCAGATCGTTGGACGGTTCATCGAGTAGCAATACGTTGCCGCCCATGAGCAGTGTCTTTGCTAAATGCAAGCGACCACGCTCACCACCGGAAAGATTACCAACAATTTTTTGCTGATCTGAACCTTTGAAATTGAAACGTCCCAGATAGGCACGCGAAGGCATTTCAAAGCGACCCACAGTCAAAATGTCTGCACCCTGAGAGATATCGTCGAATACGGTTTTTTGATCCGACAGAGCATCACGCGATTGATCAACCAGTGAGATGTGCACGGTAGATCCAATGGCAATTTCTCCACTGTCAGGTGTCTCGACGCCATTGATCATTCGGAACAGGGTTGATTTACCTGCGCCGTTCGGTCCGATGATGCCAACAATAGCGCCGGGTGGAATACGGAAAGAAAGTTTATCAATCAGCAGCCTATCGCCATAGGCTTTGCTGACGTTTTTAAATTCAATCACTTCATTACCTAAACGCTCAGCGACAGGAATAAAGATCTCTTGTGTCTCATTACGTTTTTGGTATTCGTGTTCGGAGAGTTCATTAAAGCGCGCAATACGAGCCTTACTTTTCGCCTGGCGACCTTTAGGATTTTGTCGTACCCACTCGAGTTCTTTTTTCAGTGCTTTTTGTCGAGCAGATTCAGTGGATTCTTCTTGCTTGAGTCGCCCTTCTTTTTGCTCTAACCATGAACTGTAATTGCCTTTCCACGGAATGCCGCTACCGCGATCAAGTTCAAGAATCCACTCAGCAGCGTTATCCAGAAAGTAGCGATCATGGGTGATGCCAACGACTGTGCCTGGAAAGCGTGACAGAAATTGTTCTAACCAATCCACCGATTCCGCATCAAGGTGGTTGGTTGGTTCATCGAGTAACAACATGTCAGGCTTAGAAAGTAAAAGCTGACATAAAGCGACGCGGCGTTTTTCTCCGCCTGAAAGCACATCAATTTTTGCATCCCAAGGCGGTAAGCGCAGTGCATCGGCCGCGACTTCAAGTTGCAGCTCTAGATTGCCGCCATCAGCTGAAGAGATGATCGCTTCGAGTCGCGCTTGTTCAGTGGCGAGAGCATCAAAATCCGCATCGGGCTCAGCGTAAGCGGCATACACAGCGTCGAGTTTTGCGCGTGCGTCGAAGGCTT
>JBEGSP010000121.1:0-3343 GCA_041179845.1 Pseudomonadota bacterium | reverse complement strand
TAGCTAAATAGGTTTCGACATCCGATTTTTTTAGCGTGATGGCATTAACCTGCGAGCACAGCGTTAATGAAAGCAGCAACCAACGCAAAAGTGAAACAAGCCATTTTTTCATCAGACTGCACTTCTCTCGTTTAATTTTTATAGGTCGTCGAGGTGAAATAGCAGTCTGGAGAGTTATCAGAAAAACCACCCAGAGCTAATGCTAAGCGACACGTTACATGGTAAAGCGATAGTGAATGCAGTGAGAAGTATACCCCTACATAATTAGGGGTTATGCAAAACCGCTAGTAAGTCTCTACGTGAAAGCGACCTTCTGCCACCATCGTTGCATGCAAGTGAGCCCAGTCAAGATTAGCAGCACGGCACATATCACTCAGCGCTTCCATTACCCCCGCTTCCATACCTTTCAAACCACAGATATAGATATACGTATCGCCTTGTAATAACTCGGTGACTGGTTTGTAAGCTTCGCGTAATTTATCTTGCACATAAACACGCGGTGCGCCATCGACACGAGAAAATGCCAGATGCTGTTCAATAAAGCTGGCGGGTAATTTGCGTAGCGGACCAAAGTACGGAAGTTCAGCCGGACTACGCGCGCCGAAGAACAACATTAATTTGCCATCGACTGGTTTTGAATGCATCTGCAAACGACGACGATATTCTGTCATCGCGCGCATGGGAGCAGCACCCGTTCCCGTGCATATCATTAGTAGGTTAGAGCCAGAATGATTCGGCATTAAAAAGCGATCACCAAACGGACCGGTTACCTGAACCTTGTCACCTTTTTGAAGGTCGCAAAGATAATTGGATGCCACACCTTTAATCTGCTTACCCTCTTCTTCCAGTAAAACTCGCTTTACTGTGAGGGCCAGATTGTTGTAACCCGCGCGCTCACCATCACGTGCACTCGCTACTGAGTACATACGCAAGTAATGCGGCTTACCCGAAGCATCGGTACCGGGAGGAATCACACCGATAGATTGCCCCTCCAACACGGGAAAAATCTGATTACCAAAATCTAAAACGATATGTCTAACATCACTCTCGGCTTGCGCATCAGTCAAGCGATAATTCCCAGTCACAGTAGCGATTACCGGATGGCGAATATCAAACAAATTCAACTGTGGTTTTTCTGCAGAATGTGGTGCAATTAATGACGTCGCTGTAACGGCAGCGTTATGCTGAGGGGTCGACTCGATTACAGCCGTCGCTAATGAGTCTTCGTCGATGTCTTGTTGCGCAGGGAGTTCATCCCACGTCAATTGATCAGCCACTGAGTAAGCTGCTGCCTTAGGAATCATTCGCCAATGATCTATCGAGCCTGTGGGACACGGCGGCACACACGCATTGCAACCGTTGCAGATCGCTGGGTCAACCACATAGTTACGATCATCATGCGTGATAGCATCAATCGGACAGGTCTCTTCACAGGTATTGCATCGTATGCAAACCTCGGGGTCAATCAGGTGCTGACGTATCAGCACCTGAACATCATTTGCGCTCATTCGCTTAGTTCAGTCGACTTAGTTGGTTTAGTTGGCTTAGTTAAAGCGAACGTAGTCAAAATCAATCGGTTGGCGATTGATACCGACTGGCGGAGGTGCAATCCAATTAGCCATCTTGCCCGGCTCAATCACGCGCCCCATCAATGACGCCACATAGGCGCGATCTTCTTCGGTTGGCAACCAACTACGCACATTTGCTTGCCACTCGGCTTCAGAAATTACCCGACCGTCGGGCGACACACGCATTCCCGCAAAACTTCCAATGTGACGATTGAATGCTTTATGCGGTGCTTGCAAACGGAATGACAATCCCGCTTTTTCTATGACTTTGTTCCAGCGACCGATACCAGCAATCGAATCCTTGATGTAGTCATCGCGCAAAACTTCATTCAGTGAATTCAGCATCGGCACTTCTTTTTCTACTAGCTTGCCGTTTTGAACTTCAAGAATACGGTAGTGCTCACCCTTAAGCATGTGATCATCATCACGCTTAGTTTCTTCGTAGCGGCCTTTTAAACCTGAACTATAAAAAGTAGCTGCATTCGACGACTGATCTGCACCAAACAAATCGATGGTGACACTAAAGTGGAAATTCAAATAGCGCTGCAGGGTGGGTAAATCAATCACTCCTTGCTGACGGACCTGCTCAGGATCTTCAATACCATGCTCTTTCATGATTTGGCAGGTACGTTGAATCGTGCGCGAAATACCTGACTCACCCACAAACATGTGATGCGCTTCTTCGGTGAGCATAAAACGACAGGTACGCGCCAACGGATCAAAACCTGATTCTGCTAAGGCACATAATTGAAATTTACCGTCACGATCGGTGAAGTAGGTGAACATATAAAACGCCAACCAATCGGGAGTCTCTTCATTGAAAGCTTCCAAAATACGCGGGTTATCTTGATCGCCTGAATTACGATGCAACAGTGCTTCTGCTTCCTCGCGACCATCACGACCGAAATATTTATGCAGCAAATACACCATTGCCCACAAGTGGCGTCCCTCTTCCACATTAATTTGAAAGAGGTTACGTAAATCATATTGTGAAGGTGCAGTTAAGCCGAGATGACGCTGCTGTTCAACGGACGCAGGCTCGGTATCGCCTTGAGTAACAATAATGCGACGCAAATTCGCACGGTGCTCGCCGGGCACATCTTGCCAAGCCGCTTCACCTTTGTGTTCGCCGAAATGCACCTGACGATTTTCGTCTTGCGCTGCCAGAAAAATGCCCCATCGGTAGTCAGGCATCTTCACATGACCGAAGTGTGCCCAGCCTTCGGGCGTCGTGCTCACCGCAGTACGCAAATACACATCAAAACCATGCGAGCCATCGGGACCCATATCCTGCCACCACTGCAGGTAATTAGGCTGCCAATGTTCCAACGCACGCTGCAATGTACGATCCTCAGAGAGGTTCACATTGTTAGGAATTTTTTCGCTGTAGTTAATGGAACTCACGACCGCTCCTTAAGAAGATAAATAAATTTTTATACTCGTTCGAAATCAAATTTGGCTTTGTTACCACTGCCATATACCTTCAGCGCACCCAACTCACCGACCGCATTGGGGCGATTAAAAATCCAGTTTTGCCACGCAGAGAGACGACCAAACACGCGCGTCGCCATATTTTCTTTGCCATTGAAACGAAGGTTTGCTTCCAAACCTGTCAGCGCATCAGGTGACATGCTGGCGCGCTCTTCAAGTGCCATGCGAATTTCATCGGCCCAGTCGATATCGTCGGGATTCGAAGTGACCAATCCCAAGGCCATTGCTGCATCTGCATCCAGTGCTTGTCCGATGCTAGCGCGCGCTGCTGCGATTTCAGTGTC
>JBEGSP010000120.1:0-3438 GCA_041179845.1 Pseudomonadota bacterium | reverse complement strand
TGTGACGTGGTGAAAATTGTATGCGTACTTTCTGTTGAAGTAAAAGTAGCGTGATGATGATAGCGGTTACACCGCTACGAAAAATTACTGCTGTAATCACACTGACAGAATCATTAAATGCGAATCGCGCAGCGACGTGATTGCCGCCCATCATGACGGCAATCAACAATAAAGTAAGAAAGGCAGTGCGGGAAATTCGGGTAGTCATAAGTACGGTAATTATGCAGAGTGTTCTAAATTATGCGCTGCATAATAAAGCAGATGATCTCATTCACGAGATCATCCACCATAGGCGGTTTATTGAAGTGTTTAGGTAAACGACGTATAAATGATCAGGTTCTTCCGGGCATGGCACCCGCTTCTTCGAATTCACCCTTATTCCAGTAGCCTTTAAGTAGTTCTCCGTCGGGCGTTAGCATCTGGCCGCGACCATGCGGTTGGCCGTTCTCCCATTCGCCTTGATACCAACTGCCATCGGCTTCTTCTAAGCGGCCTTTGCCGTGTTGCAGACTTTTTTTCCATTCGCCGACGTAGACACCGCTACCGCGTACTAATCGCCCGCGTCCCTCAGCATAACCGTTGACTATCGATCCACTATAGGTCTCAACTTTGACGCCCTTTTCAAACCAGGTCAGCGTGCCTTCGCCATTGGCAATGCCGTTCTTACATTCACCACTCCAAGTAATGCTTTCACCTTCTTGCGGTGCGATATTGACGACCTTGCATCCACGCTTGTCTGCAATCCATTGCGTAGTATCAGCAGTGGATACCATAGGAATGCTAAGTAGTAGCAGCAAAGTGCAGCGAGAAATAATGTGTTGCATCAGACTCTCCAAACTATCAGAAGAAAAAGCATGGCTCATCATGCTGTTTTAGTAACGGGTGAGATGTCGTAGGTTTTTACGAAAGCTTACCTAATTACAGTATCATCAATAGCGAAATCTAGCTAACGACCGCTAATTTTGGCAGCCGTTATCACGCGTTGTTGGTGCATCGCAAAATAAGTCGTTTACCTGTGTACCGACACCATAATAAAAAACTGGAGACCCCCATGTTGAACCTACGCTCTACTATCCTTTGCTTCGCTATGTTGGCTTTCGCTAGTGCTCACGTTGCCACTGCATCAACCTGCGATGCTGTTAATGCCGACGAAGTCATTAAAGTAGAAGATGCGCGCTATGCAGCGCAGATGTCGAATGATTTTGCAGCGATGGAAAAATTAATTGCTGACGATCTTGTTTATATACACAGCAGTTCCGTAGTCGATACCAAGCAGTCGTATATTGAATCAATGCGCAGCGGTATGGTGAAATACAAAGTAATGCGTCGCTCGGACGTTAAGGTCAGAACCTTTGGATGTATTGCCACGATTACCGGTTTGGGTAATTTTGATGTGCAGCTGAATGATAAAGATCTGAGTATTGAACTGCGCTTTCACAGCATCTGGGCGAAACGCGATGGGAAATTGCAATTCGTGTCTTGGCAAGCGACGCGTACACCAGTAAAACAATAATCTCACTAGCGAAATAGGGGACACCGATGACTACTCCCAAAGTATTAGCCTTTGATGTATTTGGTACTGTGGTCGACTGGCATGGCTCGATTAGTCGCGAAGCAAAGGCCCTTATTCCAACTATCGATGGCGATAAATTTGCGAGTGCATGGCGCGCTGGCTATAAGCCTGCAATGGATGAAGTTCGCTCAGGCAAATTGGGATGGACAAAGATTGATGATCTGCATAGATTGATTCTGGATCGCATACTGAAAGACTTTGCTATCGATCTCACTGAAGAAAAACGCCGACATTTGAATCTTGCCTGGCACCGTTTGAGCCCTTGGTCTGATACCGTGCCCGGTATGACGCGATTAAAGTCGCGCTTCATGCTCACGACGCTATCGAATGGCAACTTGGGTTTACTGGCGAATATGGCAAAAAATGCGGGACTGCCTTGGGATTTGATTTTATCTGCTGAGGTATTCCGTCATTACAAACCGGATCCCGAAACGTATCTCGGTGTAGCAGAGATTTTTGACTTGCAGCCTTCTGAAGTTATGCTGGTGGCTGCACATGAAGATGATCTCGATGCAGCTAAAGCTTGCGGTTTGCAGACAGCATTTGTCGAGCGCCCGTTGGAATACGGTGTAGGTGCCGCCGCCGCCAAGGGTGATCTAACGCGATTTACCTATGCGTCGAGTGACTTAAACGATCTTGCTCGTCAATTGGGTGTGTAGTTCGTTCTGCAATCCATGAACCCACGACTAACGTCTGTCTTACTTAATCTAGGGCATTCGCTAGATCATCTTGTGCTGTTGATTTTCGCAGCAGCAGTCGCGAGTATTGCCAACGATCTTGGTGTAGATCGTTGGGAAGACTTGATGCCTTTCGGAGCGCCCGCATTTTTCTTTTTTGGTGTCTGTTCTCTGCCTGCGGGGAAAATGGGCGATCTGTGGGGCCGTCGCAAGATGATGTTGCTCTACTTTGTTGGCGTTGGTCTTTCTTCTATCCTCGTTAGTCAAGCGCAGAGTCCTTGGCAGTTGTGCGTGTTACTTGCTGTGATGGGTGGCTTTGCATCGATCTACCATCCGGTAGGTATACCTATGTTGATCCAACAGTCGAGTACGCCAGGTCGGGCTATTGGTATTAACGGCATGATGGGTAATGTAGGTATTGCCATCGCGGCATTACTGACGGGTTGGGTCATCCGAGACTTTGGCTGGCGTGCTGCTTTTTGGATCCCCGGAGTAATTAGCTTAGCGTTGGGTGTTGTGTTCTGGCGCGTGAGTAACGCGCAAGAGATTCCACCGGTACGAAAAACTCCCACGCTTAACGTAGATTCGAAGACTAATCAATTTACGCTTTTCTTCATCATGACTCTGGCAGCGACCACGGGTAGTTTTTTATTCAATTTTACGACTAATGCAAATAACGAAGTTCTACTAAGTAAGCTCGGTAATCAATTACAGGACCCTGCAGTGATTGGAACGCTGCTTGCGGCTATTTATTTTATTGCCGCCTTTAGTCAATTAATCATTGGCGTGCTCATTGACCGAGTACCTCTGAAAAAGCTTTACAGCATCGTTATTTTTTTGCAGCTTGTAACTATCATTGCCGCTACTCAGCTTGAAGGATGGGGTTTTTATTTCGCCCAGCTTTGCTTTATGTGCGCCATCTTCGCTGCCATACCATTTACCGATGCGATGATTGCCAACTATGTGGATGACTCTATGCGTAGCCGCTTTTCAGGAGCGCGTTTCGCTATATCTTTCGGAGCAAGCTCAATAGCGGTTTGGTTAATTGGCCCGGTAGTTAAAGTCTGGGGGTTCAGTACATTTTTATGGTTGATGGCCGCCACCGCTGGCGCTACCTTGGTTGTGATTAGTTTTTTACCCAACACAATGAATCACTAAGTTGATAAGTGTGATCGCCTAAAATTCCCA
>JBEGSP010000119.1:0-8694 GCA_041179845.1 Pseudomonadota bacterium | reverse complement strand
CGCTACACTTCCACTCGTTGTCGCGGCCCTTGCACCCTTACTGTTCTTGCAGCAAATAGTCGCTGCCAGCTCACTGCTAGGGCTAGTAATCTTAGGAAGTTTGGCTTCACGGGTTGGCGGTGCCTCAATGCTTAAGGGCGGCTTACGCGTAGCTTTCTGGGGTATCGCAGCCATGGCCGCAACCAGCTTGATTGGCTGGGCCTTTGGCACAGCGGTTTAACTAAACAACTAAATAGAACTCGCATTGCGACAAAGTCATGAACCTTACTTGTTCAACGCCACGCTTTAGCCTGCTGTTTCTGTGCATGGGTAATATCTGTCGCAGCCCGACAGCGCACGGCGTATTTCGTGATTTAGTAAATGCGCGAGGCCTTCATCACCAAATACATATCGATTCTGCAGGTACGCATAATTATCATCCCGGAAGCCCGCCCGATAAACGAAGTCAAAAACATGCCATAAAACGGGGGTATGATTTGTCAGACTTAAGGGCTCGACAAATAAGCGAGCTCGATTACGAACAGCATGACCTGCTATTGGCGATGGATTGGGATAACCTAGCACTAGCCCAACAAGATTGTCCACCCGAGCACCAACGCAAACTGCGGCGGCTAACCGAATTTTGTAAAAACCATCAGGCCGCTGTCGTTCCTGATCCGTATTACGGTGGCGATGCAGGTTTCGAGCATGTGCTTGACCTGATTGAGGATGCGTGTGAAGGCCTGCTGGAACATATACAACAACGCCTGACTATAAATACTAAGCCTTAAAACTCTGGAGACCCGTCATGACCAAGTCCAAGGTAATCCTAGCCCTACTTCTTACTATTGCCGTCGTATTGGGAGCACTCACCGCTACGGGCTTACTACACTGGGGTGAAGAACCTAAAACAGGTTTTCAAAAGAAAGGCTTGTTAACCGTCATTTGCGAAGTGGAAGTTAGCCGCCCAACGAATGGGCTTGGCCAACCTTTCGATGTCGAGTCTATGACCATGCCAGCAGAATTTGATTTCGATGAAAAAACTGGCTGGTATCCTGGTGAATTTACGATCTCTCAAAATCGTAAAGGTACGCTAACAATCAACGGTCCCGTTCTCGAGATATCTCGTCCCGCAATGTTTAAAAAATATGGCTTCGCTGTTCAAGGTGATCATGTCACACTCGATCGCACCAATGGCAGCTTCAAGCAATGGCTTGATCTCGAAGGTGAGAAACGACTTGAGCTGATCACCGGAAGCTGCAGACGCACCACCAATGCCCCCTTCTGACATCTCGGATCACACCACGACAATCGCATCGGCGGCTGCCACAATCGAAAATCGGCCTCTGGTTTTCGCACTGACGGGCACCCTGTCATTGGCAGTCGCCATGGGTATCGGGCGTTTTGCATTTACACCGCTGATGCCTATGATGCTGCACGATCAGGTGCTGGATCTTCCTAGCGCAAGCTGGTTAGCCAGTGCCAACTACTTTGGCTATCTATTGGGTGCCTTGCTGTGCTCACTGCAACCGACGCTATGGTCTAAGCGCGGTTGGTCGCCACTCCCAAGCCCACCCATGGTGCGGGGTGGGTTGGCACTCACCTGCTTACTCACCGCGATGATGGCGATCGACATACCCACTGCGTGGCCTTGGCTGCGTTTTCTTGCAGGTGTGGTGACTGCAGTGGCTTTCGTTTTTACCTCAAGCTGGTGTTTAGGTCATCTATCTCGCTTACACACACCTGCCGCCGGCGGCATCGTTTATGCGGGACCCGGTGTTGGTATTGCAGTGAGTGGTTTGTTGGCGAGTTTAATGGTGCAACTAGAGTGGCACTCACGCAGTGGCTGGTTAGCCTTTGGATTATTAGCTAGCGTGATGACTGCGATTGTCTGGCGTGCGTATTCGACTCCCGATGCCGAATTAGCGCGAGCCTCAAGTGGACAAGTATTGGTGAGCCATAGCGGTAGTGTGACCGAAAAAGCCGCGTTAACTATCGCCTATGGATTCGCTGGTTTTGGCTACATCATCACCGCCACCTTCTTACCTGTGATCGCGCGCACCGCACTGCCCGGCTCGGCATGGCCGGATCTTTTTTGGCCTATGCTAGGGATAGGCGTTGCAGTCGGCGCCTTAATCGCATCACGCATACCCTCACGCATCGATCAACGCTGGTTGCTAGTGGGTTGCTACCTTATGCAGGCTGTGGGGATTGCGTTAAGCAACTGGTTACCCAACTTGTTGGGTTTTGCGATCGGCTCGATTCTGGTGGGCTTACCTTTTACTGCGATCACTTTTTTTGCGATGCAGGTCGGTCGCCGATTACATCCTCAAGCACCCTCGGCCATCATCGGCTTATTGTCTGCCTCATTCGGACTGTGCCAAATTGGTGGTCCGCCACTCGCTGCCTCACTCATTGCGCGCGCGCCATCGACTGCGATTGGTTTTTCGTGGTCGTTGAATGTCGCCGCCTCGAGTTTAGTCATCGGTGCGGTAATCTACTATTGGATGGCGAAAAAATTCCCTGACAAATTATCAGAGTCAGCAGTCAAAACTGGCTGAACTGAGCACCTGTGTTTGGGCTTTGCTTTAGCGCGCAGCAGAAGGCGGATCGTTATACAACACCGTGATACTGATACGGCGATTCCGTGGATCGTTCGGATCCGAAGCGTTAAATGGCGCTGTGTCAGCCACGCCTTCAATTCGCTCGAAGCGCGAGGAAGGCATACCCGCTTTTTCGAGCATGCGTCGAGTAGCCTCTGCCCGCTCTATGGAAAGCGACCAATTGGTGCGCTCACTACCCTCAGGGAAAGGCGAACTATCAGTATGGCCTTTCACAGACAATTTGTTAGGCATGTTAGCCACTGATTTCGCTACTTCATTGATGAGCGAAGAGGCTTTGGGGCTCATGCTAGCGTTACCACTTCCAAACATCGAAAAATTCGCTTTATCAATAATCTCTACCCGCAGACCATCGCGTTCACGAATCACATTCACCTGGTTCTGTAAATCCGATAGCTGTGGATTTTTTGATAAATTTTCTTTGATGTCTTGTTCCAGCTTGTCGAGTTTTTCACGCTTGGCTTGTTCAGCAATCTGCTGCTTCATTTGCTCGGAGATATTCTCGCCGTACTTAGAAATCTTGGGGTTATCTTTCTCAGATGTGCCCTGATCTTCACCGGGACCTGCTTCCGTTTTAGGTGTGGGTCGCTCGATTAACTGAGCTTGAGTAGGTGGGCCGGGAATACCATCTGGATCAATGATAGATGCACCGCCCAACATACCGTTCGAACCAGCTGCCTCACCTAAGGCAGGCTCGCGCCGAGTCGACGGCTGAAAATACTCAGCAATACCTTGCCGTGAATCCGCATCAGTCGAACCCAGCAGCCACATGAGCAGAAAGAAAGCCATCATCGCCGTCATCATGTCGGCAAGCGCAATTTTCCATGCTCCGCCATGCGCGCCCGCATGACCTTCTTCGACGACTTTTTTCCATTTAACCGGCGGTTCGCCGGCAGGCGCTTCCGCCCCATCGGCAGCGGCTTCGTCAGGTTTTTTTTCGGCTTCAGCCATGGCACTCAGTCTTTAATGCAGTACATAAGGGAATCTATCGACAGAAATGGCTGCGACTAGAGCGAAGCCAACTAATTCCTTTTCGGAAATATAAGCCAAATGGGCGCGGGTGTCGACCCGCCGGCATCAAAGGACGCTTAACCCATCTCGAAATTAGCCATGCCCTCGAGCGCCTTAACCATGGCTGAGTGATCCCAACCCTTGCCTCCATGCGCCACGCACGACGAAAACAACTGTTGGGCACTGGCGGTATTTGGCAGCGAAAGGCCCAAGCTACGCGCCGCCGTCAATGCCAGATTAAGGTCTTTTTGATGCAATTCGATGCGAAAACCCGGATCAAAGGTGCGCTTAATCATGCGTTCGCCATGAACTTCAAGAATGCGTGAAGAAGCAAAGCCGCCCATTAGCGCCTGCCTAACCTTGGCTGGATCGGCACCCGCACGGGCGGCAAACAACAAGGCTTCAGCGACCGCTTCGATATTTAACGCGACGATAATTTGGTTGGCTACCTTAGCCGTCTGACCGTCTCCGTGGCCGCCCACATGGGTAATATTTTTACCCATCAGCTCAAACAAAGGCTGAATGCGCTCAAAACCTGATGGCGTTCCACCCACCATAATCGTTAGGGCGGCATTCTTCGCGCCCACTTCACCGCCCGAAACCGGAGCATCCAAATAGTCACATCCCATCGCTGCAATGCGTTGAGCAAAATCTTTTGTCGCAATCGGCGAGATAGAACTCATATCCACGACTGCTTTACCTTTGGATAAACCTTGCGCAACGCCGTTGTCGCCAAACAGAACGAGTTCCACATCGGGTGTATCAGGCAACATTAAAAATACGATGTCGGCCTGTTGCGCCACCTCGGATGCACTTGCACACAAAACTGCCCCATCTTGCTGAAGATATTCCGGAGTTTTGCTGCGGGTGTGGGTAAACAACGAGTGCCCCGCCTTGAGCAGATGATGCGCCATGGGGGCGCCCATAATGCCCAGTCCGATGAAACCCAGTTTTAGTTTTTGTGTGCTCATGTTTTATCTCTGATGGATTGAAGTGAATTGACCGCGGTAGCCGTCGGCTAATGACACGAGCACCGCGGGATGGATTATGTCATGACGTTATGGGTGCTCAGAATTCACATACCTCAGAAAAATAATACTGAAATTTCAGAGATCAGGTCGTTTGTGAGCCCTCCCCTAGGCATAGACGTAAGACTATTTTTAAGCGGTGTTTTTATGCGGTGTTTCCAAACTGATTAGTTTCATTGTTTCCAAATGTAATCGGTGATTTCAAAAATAATCTCCTCCGCTATGGTTGAGTGGCCCATCAACCCGTCCTTCCCTAGAGGCCATATGATTATCCAATCCCTACCCCTTACATTAGCCTGCTTCGCCTTACCTATTCTTAGCGGATTTTCTAACAATGCAAACGCGCAATCGCAAGAAATGGCACGCGTACTTTCAAGCACCCCTGTGGTGACCCAAGTCAGCGTCCCACGGCAAATCTGTAACGAAACACAAGTCATTACTGCTGCACCTAAATCGGGGGCTGGCGCAGTTATGGGTGCTATTGCAGGCGGCGCTATCGGCAACAACATCGGGGGCGGCTCAGGCCGCGTATTAGCCACCGCTGCTGGCGTCATTGGTGGCGCGATTTTTGGTGACAGCATTGAAGGCGCACCACCACCGATCGCGCGCCAAGTCACTAGTTGTACGAATCAAATCAGCGTTGAAAATCGTGTTACTGCCTACAACGTAGTTTATGAATATGGCGGTAAGCAATACAGTATTCAACTGCCCAACGATCCGGGTCCGAATTTGCCGGTACAAATTACTCCATCCGTCATCGCTGCACCGCCTATGACTAGCAACACCACCTTGACATCGCCTCCCGTGATTACACGACCCACGGTTGTTACGTCGATCGCTGCACCGCCTTTGTATGCGCCACCGACTTTGTATGCCCCACCTATGTATGCACAGCGCATGGTCGGCCCATCCATTTATGCTGCGCCAGCAGCATCTCTCTACTTTGGATATGGACACCATGGACATCATGATCACCACCGACATGGCTATGAACGCAGGCACTGGCAATAAGCATGAGTCCGGAGCAAAGCGAGTGAACCGGCGACCAGAACCTTTATACTTGTTAACTAGGCGATCAATCGATTGACTCAGATCGCCTACGTCAGCATTCCGCTCATGGTTCACGCATTATCCGGAAATAATAAAAATGAAAAAAAATATCGGGGTGATTGGTGCGGGTTCCATGGGTATGGCCATGGCGTTAAATTTGCAAAAAAAAGGATTCCATGTCGTTATTCGCGACATACGAACTGACGTCGAAGCCAAAGCCAGAACACATGGTTTAGACGTCGCCAGCAGCCCAGCAGCACTCGCCGAAAAAGTTGAATTCATCATCATCTCTGTCGTTAACGCCGCTCAGGCTCATCAAGTATTGTTTGATAAAGAGGGGATAACGCGTATCGCTGCTGCCGGTAAAACGATACTACTCACACCCACCATCGCCCCGGAAGATACAGAAGCCATCAGCACACAATTACTCGCCCATGGATACAACGTGCTGGATGCGCCTGTATCAGGTGGACCAGTTCGCGCACAAGCAGGCACCATGAGCCTGATGCTGGCTGGTGATAGCGACGTGATTTTGCACAACAAGACTGTACTGGAAGCGCTGTCGGATCGTATTTTCACGCTGGGACCGCGTTTGGGTGATGGGGCTCGCTACAAACTAGTCAACAATCTGGTGGCAGGTATGAACCTGATAGCCGCCTCTGAAGCAGTGGCCTTAGGTCAAAAATTAGGGCTAGACACGAATAAGTTGGTCGCCTTGATGAGTGCCTCCAGCGGTCAATCGATGATGCTAGACGATCGTTTGCCGCGCGCGCTAGCCAATGATTATTCACCCCATGCCTACGCCTACATCCTGACCAAAGACGTCGCACTCGGATTAAGCATGGCAGAATCGGCGGGTAGTCATTTGCCCATGGCTGAGCATGCGTTGGAAATTTTTAAAGCCACGCTCGCGCGCGGGTATGACGAACTCGACGATTCTGCAGTACTAAAAACCTTACTCGACTAAAATAGCTTATATGCGGTACAGCAAGGTGCCTCTAGAGCACTCATTTCTGGCGCAAATTCTTCATAACGAAGCACACCCCACCATAACAATAAGGGAGACAAGCATGGAAAGACGTAAATTTATTAAGGCCGCAAGCGGCGCAGCGGCAGTGGCACTCACAGCACCCGCAATGGCTGCGGACCTGCCCACTCTCAACTGGCGCCTCGCGTCCAGCTTTCCCAAATCACTCGACACGCTGTTTGGCGGTGTGGAGTTTTTTGCAAAGCGTGTAGGCGAACTCACTGGCGGTAAATTCACTATTCGCACCTTCCCTGCTGGTGAACTAGTACCAGGACTTCAAGTGCTTGATGCCGTCCAAAACGGCACCGTTGAAATGGGCCACACCGCACTGTATTTCTATTTTGGCAAAGATCCATCATTTACCTTTGAAACCTGCGGACCTTTTGGCCTAAGCTCCCGCCAACAAATGGCGTGGTATCACGCAGGTGGGGGTCGCGAGTTGTATCAAGACTTCTTAAAAACTTATGGTATTAGCAGCAGTCTGCCGTGCGGTAATACAGGCTGTCAGATGGGCGGTTGGTTCCGCAAAGAGATTAAAACCGTTGAAGATCTGAGCGGACTCAAAATGCGCGTTGGCGGTTTCGCAGGTCGCATTCTGCAAAAATTGGGTGTCGTTCCTCAACAAATCGCCGCAGGCGATATTTATCCTGCATTAGAAAAAGGCACGATTGATGCCGCCGAATTCGTTGGTCCCTACGACGATGAAAAACTTGGCTTTGATCGCGTAGCGCCTTACTACTACACACCAGGCTGGTGGGAAACTGGCTCTCATATTTCGGTCATCACGGGCACCAAACAGTGGGAAAGCCTGCCAGCGCAATATAAAGCGGCTGTCACAGCGGCTGCCTATGAAGCACATGTCCATGTACAAGCCAATTACGACGTGAATAATCCACAAGCACTCGCACGTTTGTTAAAGCGTGGCGTAAAACTGCGCGCTTTCCCACAAGCTGTGATGGATGCATCGTTAAAAGCTGCCAAAGAAGTCATGGATGCGGAAGCAGCAAAAAATGCGAATTTCAAAAAAATCTACGAACACTATAAGAAATTCCAAGTCCAACAAAATCAATGGTACTCCGTTGCAGAGTCACGCATGCAAAACTATCTGCTAAATGCGACCTCGGGCGGCAACAAAAGCTAACTAAATTAGCATTGGATAGATATACCGCTCAGGCCCGGAAATTCATTCGATATTTACCGGGCCTGAGTTTTTTTGATTCTCTTACTTTCACGGAAAAATAAATGCGCCTCAAAGGAAAAACTGCGCTAGTGACAGCAGCAGGTCAAGGCATAGGTTACGCCAGCGTGATGGCTATGGTGGCTGAAGGTGCTACCGTCTGGGCCACCGATATTAATCCCACCTTGCTCGAGCGATTTAAGGGGCATGCAAGTATCCATACGCATGTATTGGATGTTATGGATAAAGCAGCGATCAAAGCACTAGCCGCAAAAATTCCTGCGATCGATGTTTTGTTCAACTGTGCAGGCTTCGTCCATGCAGGCACCGTACTAGAAGCAACAGATGACGACTGGGACTTGGCATTTGATTTAAATGTGCGCTCACAATTTTGGATGATTCAAGCCATTTTGCCCGGCATGCTCGCTAAAAAAAGTGGCAGCATCATCAATATGGCCAGCATTGCGTCGAGTATACGAGGCCTGCCCAATCGCTTCGTGTATGGCGCGACTAAAGCCGCTGTCGTGGGTCTGACTAAAGCAGTCGCTGCAGATTATGTAACGCAAGGCATACGATGCAATGCCGTTTGTCCGGGTACGGTGGATACACCCTCACTGCAAGATCGCATTAATGCCTATGATGATCCCATCGAAGCACGTAAACAATTCATCGCACGTCAGCCCATGGGGCGACTTGCTACTGCAGAAGAGATTGCGCCAGTCGTCGTTTTTCTGGCATCGAATGATTCCACGTTCAGCACTGGAAATCTCTACTCGGTGGATGGCGGCATGACGATTTGAT
>JBEGSP010000118.1:0-8819 GCA_041179845.1 Pseudomonadota bacterium | reverse complement strand
GTGAAAGAGAAACGCGCAGACTTTCAAGATCGGCTTGCAGGTCTTCGATCCTAACTAGCATTGAGTCAGCTTGGTAGTCTTCCATCATCGCGTCAGCATCGGGCCATTCTTCTACTGGACGACCCTCAATGCGGCAGTGATCTTTGCCGCAGGCAGCACACTGGATTTCACGAAACAAAATTTGCTTACCGAAAAAAGCTGACGTGTATCCGGAGGCATAGCCAATCAACATCCAACACACCGGATCGGTTTGCGGACCGAAGTCACGCAAGTGACTCTCAACTTCCCAGGATTGATCCCAGCGAAAAATACCGTGGAACTTACCGGTCTCCAGATCAAACTCGCACATCTCTGGAGTCACCTGAACTGCACCTTCGAGCATGTGAAGCTGAGGGCCGACAGAAAATTGTTCCATCGGATCTGCATTCGGGCGAACCTGACGAGCAAGCGCAGCATCGCGCACGCCTGATTCATAGCCTGCACGTTTGAGCACACGGCGTGTCTGTATCACTCCTATGGTCTGAATGAGTTCCTTGCGCAGGTTAGCCAAGCCACCCAGGTGAAGCAGCAGCATCCTGTGCCCTGCCAACCAGATTCGACCATCTCCCGCCGAAAAATGGATCAGTCGACGCAAGTCGTCGTCCGGCGGTAGGTTGAGTGAATTATCGGTAGCCATACCTAAATTATCGATAAAAATGAGCTCTTGCCAAGTAATTTCTAACGTGAAATTAAAAACATATTTGATTATTTGATGAAATTATAAAAAAAATATTTCATTATTTGATGAAAATACTGAACAATTTTTTAATATTTTGCTGTAAAGCAGCAAAATATTGCATCGCAATGATTTTTTTTCATTTGTTGAATTCAAAGGGATTTCAGCTGTTTATCGATATTTTATTTAAAGTCATTGAGTAACTGGCACAAGCCTTGCGTTAGCAGACATCAAGCAAACGCATGACTTGTTATAAGGCAAACAAATCAATGATGACCGCTGCATTCACCGATCCACAAGCCAGCCCTGAGCAATCGGTCGCGCTCGACGCCGACGCCGCCACCCTGGCGCGTCGCTATGTCCGCATCACAGGGCGCAGCGCGAATGGCTTTGTAACTTTCGAATTTTCGGTCGGCTGGCCAGACATGAGCGTAGAGCTCGCGCTGCCGGAAGATCTTTTCAACGATTTCTGTATCAAGAATAACGTCCAATTCCTCGACGACCCCGTCGACACCAAGCTGGGAGAACACGATGAGTAGCATTGATCTGCAAGCCAAAGAAATTAAGCCGGCTCGCAATACCTTCACCCATGTCGCACGACATATAGGTGGCGACAAACCAGCAAGCCGTTATCAGGAAGCGACGATTGGCCTTCAGCCAACGCAAAATTTTCACTATCGCCCGACCTGGGATCCCGAGCACGAAATCTTCGATGCCTCTCGTTCAGCAATCAAACTGGCCGATTGGTATGTGCTGAAAGATCCACGTCAGTACTACTACGCCAACTGGACCATCACGCGAGCACGCCAGCATGAAGCCGTCGAAGCGAATTACAGCTTTGTCGATTCGCGCGGCTTACTCACGCGAATGACGGATGACGTTCGTGAAAGTGCCTGCAAGGTACTCATGCCGCTGCGCCATGTCGCGTGGGCAGGCAACATGAACAACACATTTATTTGCGCCTACGGCTACGGTACTGCGCTCACCGCGCCCTGTAATTTTCATGCAATGGATCACCTGGGTATTGCGCAGTACCTCACTCGATTTGGTTTGGCAGTTGATGACCCTGGTGTACTGGATGCCGGAAAAAATGATTGGCTGAACGATCCACGCTGGCAGGTCTTGCGTCGCTTAGTCGAAGACACCTTGGTGATGAAAGACCCAATGGAAATGTTCGTCGCGCAAAACCTCGCGCTGGACGGCTTGCTCTACCCCTTGATTTACGGCGCATTCGTGGATGAACACTTGACGCTGAAAGGCGGCACTGCGGTAGCCATGCTGACTTCCTTCATGCCTGACTGGAACGATGAATGTGCTCGTTGGGTGGATGCCGTGGTCAAAGCCTGCGCAGTGGAGTCGGAAGAGAACAAACAAATCATCACTCAGTGGATTCAAGTATGGGCCGATCGCGTACAAGCAGCGTTAGCACCCGTAGCAGAGATCGCACTCGGCGAGCATGGGCAAGAAGATTTGGCTGAAGTACGCACCGCGTTCAACGCGCGTATCGCAAAGATGGGCATCACGCTGTAAGCAAAATATCGGCAACGTAAAACACTATTACAAGAGGAAGACATGTCCAACGTATTCATCGCCTTTCAGGCCAACGAAGAATCGCGCCCGCTGGTCGATGCGATCGTCGCCGATAACCCAGAGGCGCAGGTCGTGTACTCACCTGGCTTAGTAAAAATCGATGCTCCAAATCGCTTGGTCGTTCGACGCGAAACCATTGAGGAAATCATCGGCCGCAAATATGACCTGCAAGAGCTTCAGGTGAATCTGGTCACGTTGACTGGCAACCTGGAAGAAGATGATGACGAGTTCGTGCTGAGCTGGAAACACTAATCACCCTGACACTCACGCGAGCCTGACATGGATAAGCGAGTCGAAAGAAAAAAACTGGATCTACACAGCCGCTATCAAGTGCTGACAGACGATCTGCAATGGACTACCAGCTACCAGCCAATGGACAAGGTATTCCCCTACGCACGCTACGAGGGAATCAGCATTCATGATTGGTCGAAGTGGCAGGATCCGTTCCATATGACACTCGACGTCTGGTGGCGTCAGCAGAGCGACAAAGAGCGTCGACTGTATGCCGTGCTGGATGCATTCGCGCAGAATAATGGACAGATCGGTGTATCAGACGCGCGTTACATCAATGCCGTCAAACTCATGCTTCAGGCTTTCGCTCCGCTGAAATATGCTCTGCATCGTGCAATGGCTCACAGCGCACGTAATCTTCCTGGTCATGCACTGCGCACCGCGACGCAACTTCAAACAACACAACTGCTACGCCATGCACAAAACACCGTACATGCCGCATCTGTCTACAACAAATACTTCAACGGGATGCATGAAACACCGCGCTGGTATGAACAAGCGTGGTACCTCGCTCCTATCAAGAGCTTTGCGGATGATGCCGCATCGGCGGGTCCCTTCGAGTTATTAGTCGCGATCAGTTTTGGTTTCGAATCACTGCTCTCCGACACGCTGTATGTTCCTTTCATGAGCTCGGCGGCACATAACGGCGACTTGTCGATAGTACCAGCGGGATTCACCAGCCAAGCAGACACTGCCCGTCACAAACAAGCGGGTATCGCTGCGGTGAAATTCCTTTTGCAGCAGGACTCATCAAACATTCACACCGTGCAGCGCTGGGTGGATAAATGGTTCTGGCGTAGCTTCCGACTGATGCCTATCGTTGCCATGTTGCAGGACTACATGGTGCCCAAGCGTGTCGGCAGCTGGAGAGAATCCTGGGACATGTATGTCGAAGCTCCCGTCGAGGCACTGTTCGCAGAACTCGCACCGTACGGTTTGAAAAAACCAAACGGATGGCAAGCGGCATGTGCTGCCAAAGATCATCTCAGTCATCAAGCGTGGAATGCGTTTTATGGCTACGGTCACGCACTAGCGTTTCATACTTGGGTGCCAGGTAATGATGAGCTTGAGTGGCTCGATCGTAAATACCCCAACACTTTCGATCGCTGGTATCGACCACGTCTTGCGCACTACGCACAACGTGAAGCGGCGGGTCAGCGTTTTCACAATCACTCGCTGCCCATGCAGTGCCAGGTATGTCAGCAACCAATGATGTTCACCGAACCAGGTGACGGACGCTGGATCGCTTATCGCGAAACGCAACATCACGATGAAAGCTTTCACTTTTGCAGTGATCAATGCGAAACGATTTTCACCAATGAGCCCGATAAATACGTGCAAGCGAAACTGCCTTCACACGTGATTTTGCAAGATCGAAGCAACCTCACAGACGATGCCATGCAGGCGTCTATTGCTGAACTCGGTGTCGTGATCGGTCGTGACAACGGAGAGTTTCACGGCTCGGAAGATGACACTAACTTTACCGAATGGGGCGGCGGTCAAGACATGAAGGAGGCGCAGCTATGAGTGTCACTGCTATTGGATCGTACGAACACGCAACACACGACACCGCAGATCGCTTTTCTGCACCACTTTTGTATGTAGCGTGGGATGAACACATGATGTTTGCCGCACCTGCCGTGGTGCCGCTATCCATGCACACCACCTTGGCCGATGTGCAGGCCAAGCTACTGCCATCGCTCTACAAAGAACACCCTGACTTCGAACGAATTCAATGGTCACAAGTGCAGTGGTTCTGCGGCGACAAGATGTTCACACCACAACCCAACAAGACGTTGGCCGAACATGGTTTTGCACACAAATCAGTGCTGCGTCTTCGCACGCCGGGTTTGGAAGGTTTGCGTGGCTCGTGCGGGTAACTCCTCCCTGCTCTAGCAGCGTGACGCATCGCCACCTCTACGGACCCGGTGGCGATGCGTGTAGTGAATGGGGACCGTCGTCAGTACAAAAGACATAACGGAGACAGGAAGACATGAAAAAAACTACTATCCTCGGCGGTGCTATCGCAGTGGCCCTTAGCTTCGCTGCTACTGGCGCGATGGCTGAGGACAAATGCGGCCTGAGCAACGGCAAAAAGGCCAGCGGCGAACCGATCCAAATCGGCGCTATTGTCGGCAAAACCGGCCCTGAAGACTTCTCATCATCTGCTCGTGCTGCGCAGGCTTATTTCAATTGCGTGAACGCTAACGGCGGCATCAACGGTCGTCCGATTCAGTACACCGTGCAAGATGACACATGGAATCCAGAAGTAGCTTCGCAAGCAGCTAACAAACTGGTTAAGGACAGCAAGGTTGTTGCCATGGTTGGCTCGTCCTCGTTCGTCGAGTGCGGCGCAAACAACGATCTGTATGTAAAAGAAGGTGTCGCATCGGTTTCAGGTGTTGGTGTTCCACGTGCCTGCTTTTACGGCAAAAACTACATCTCGTTTAACCAGGGTCCGCGTCAATCGACATTGGGCGCAGCTCAGTACATTACCGAGACCTTCAAGCTGAAGAGTCTGACGTGCGTCGCGCCTGGTATCCCTGGCTTCGGCGACTGGGTCTGCGGTGGCGTTGAGTCATACGGCAAGGCCAACAACGTCGCAGTTAAAACTGTGATCTTCGATCCGGGCCAACTGGACGGCAACGCGATTGCACTGCAAGTTGCGGCTGCTAAGAGTGAAGGTGTGGTTCTCGGTATGCCACGCGGCATGATGCTACCGATCTTGACGGCTGCCGAGCAACAAGACTTGGGCAAGAGCATGAAGTGGGGCCTGCCAACGTCGGCTTACCACGTCGATATGCCAAAAGCCGTAGGTAAATATTGGCACGAGAAGCTCTACGTCCACATGGAGCTCGAGCCTATGGATGGTACCGGTCCGGATAACACCAACTGGAAAGCCATCATGGACAAATTCGGCGACAAAAAAGACCCACGCGATACGTTCTCACAAGCTGGCTTCTTAGCTGCCAAGGTCGCCACTGATGCGCTGCTCGGCATCAAAGGCAATGTGGATCGTAAATCTGCCTATCAAGCCATCGTCGGTACGACTAAATGGAAGAGCGACATGATGTGTGCACCTTGGTATTTCGGTACCGGTGACCGTCACCAGCCTAACCACAAGGGTCGTGCAGCAATGATGCAGAAGGGCGGATTCAAGACGCTTACCGAATGCTACCAGTCTAAGGACTCCGACTTGGCCGACGTGCTGAAGTTGGAAGCCAAAGGCGGCTTGGTCAACTGACCTAACCCATTCAATCAACACGAAACGAGCTGAACATGGAAACTCTGCTCCCTTTTATCGTGGTCGGCATCAGCGTCGGCGCGGTATATGCGCTGTCAGGCGTCGGCCTGGTGGTGTTGTATCGCGCCAGCGGTGTGGTCAACTTTGCGTTCGGTGCACTAGGTGGCCTCGCCGCCATGGTGTGCTGGCAAATGATCGACCTCGAGTATGACGACTGGATGGGCTGGGTAACGGGTGTCGGCGCTGCCACCCTGTTGTCTTGGGCGTACGGGCGATTTATTGCCCCCTCGCTCACGCATCAGGACAGAGTGGTACGTGCCATGGCCACGCTCGGTTTCGCGTTGATGGTGATGGGTATCGCGCAATGGTACTGGGGCGACGATCCTCGTCGCCTAGTACTGCCGACTGATTCTTCTGGTATCGAATTTGAAGGTCGCCGGTTGATCAGTCACACCCGTGTCGTTGCCCTGTTGTTCGCAGCAGGTGCCACGATCGGCATGTTGTGGTTACTTGCAAAAACTCCGCTCGGTTTGCGCATGCGCGCATTACAGAGCAATCGTGTGCTAGCCGGTTTGGTCGGCGTACGCGTCAAGCGCATTGATACGTGGGCATGGACACTGGCGGGTTTATTAGCCGGTATTAGTGGGCTGTTCATGGGCAACATGGTGCGACTTAATCCCACTGTACTGACCTTTCTGGTCATCCCCGCAATGGCAGCGGCCATGGTGGGACGCATGAATTCTTTGACGGCTACCGTGATTGGCGGACTCGCGATCGGTGTGATCGAGTCATTGCTGAATCTGGTTCCCGAAGTGCAGCGCTACGGATCAGCGACCGCGTTTGTGGTTGCGATCAGCATAGTGCTGTGGCAGCAGCGACATGGCATTGGCTTGTCGCGCGATAACAGTCATCTGGAGTAAAACACCATGGCACGCAACAAGGACAAACCAGATATTCCACCAGGCACTCCGTTTCAGCGTGTACGCCCTATGCTGATCACTTTCTTTGTGATCGCGCTGATTGGCCCTTGGGTATTCTCGTCGTACTGGTTAAATACATTTTCAACGGTCGCTTGTCTGATTCTCGCCTCCGGCACGGTTGCGCTTTTATACGGACAACTTGGCATGGTGTCATTGGCGCAGTTTGCACTGGCAGGTGTCGGTGGGTGGTTCTGCTTGCGACTAGTTCACGGTACTGGCATGCCTTTCGAGTTTGCGCTAGTTCTTGGTTCTCTCATCGCTGGTTTATTCGGATTAATTCTTGGCTTGCCAGCACTTCGTATGCGCGGCTTGTATCTTGCGCTGCTCACTCTAATGATTGCAGCAGCAGTTCAAGTGGTGGTGAATGTGATCGGCTTTCCGGATGGTGGCACTGGTTGGGCTGGTCATGTTGTGAATGGAAAGCGCCTGATGATTGCGCGCCCATTAATCGCACCAACTGACACCGATTATTTCCGCTACACGATGTTCTGGCTCGCTGTAGGTATGGGCTTAATCGAGTGGGCACGTGCAACCCTACCCGGCCGCTCCTGGGGCTTGATCCGCAAATCGGAAGCGGCAGCGATTGCTGCTGGTGTATCCGTTGTGCGTTACAAGGCGCTGGCGTTCGCTATGGCAGGCTCGCTCGCCGGACTAGCCGGTGGCTTACTTGCTGGTTTGAACGGCCAGCTCGATAACACTGGATTCCCCGTATCGCAGTCGATATTACTTTACGCACTCACGATGGTCGGTGGTGCCTATCATTGGATGGGTGCAGTGTTTGCTGGGTTACTTATACGCGCACTCCCCGCGCTATTGAATGATCACGGCGTCGACGGAAATTTATCAAATGCCTTCTACGGCTTTGCTCTGCTGGTATCACTTATTCAGGGACGCAAAGGTCTGGCCGGTCAGCTTGCCGATTTCTATAAGTTTGTACGTGTTAGTCGAATCGTTGAAGGTTCAATTATCTGGGGTGCCATCTCAATTGGTCTCGCACTCGCCGCAGTTCATTACCAAGCGATGGGTTTTGCGGGAGCTTTGTTCTTGTCTCTGATCGCACTTCTGTTTAGACAGGCGATTCCCGGTGTGTGCTGGTTGTTGTTGGGCTTCTTTGGTAAGCGCGTGCAAGACGTCGCCGAAGATGCAGAAGCCTGGTTATCACTGCGGCTAGCGAATGTGATGAGCGCAATGGGTTTGATGCCGGATCATCGCATCATCAAGCGCGCTCTCAATGTGCTGTTTATTGGTTACTTCGTTGGCTGGGTAGTCAACGGTGTGTTCGATGTGGATTACCCCGTGGCGTTAACGATTATCTGGAGCTCGATTGCGATTCGCTTCTTGATCCAGTTGCTGATGCATCCGGCGATTCTGCCGCTGCGTCAAAAGATCGACGCCAAATACCCGAAACCGTTTGCAGCTTATCGCTAAGGGGAACGTGATGATTGAGATTAACGACCTGTGTGTGCAATTCGGTGGCGTCAAGCCGATTGATGGCCTGACTGTTACGTTGAATCGTCCGATCGTCGGATTGATCGGCCCTAATGGTGCAGGTAAAACGACGCTGCTTAATGTGCTATCCGGTTTCGTCGAACCCAGACGCGGCTGGGTCAAAGTAAATGGAAAAACGATTACTGGAATTCCGCCGCATGAGCGTGCGGAGTTCGGTCTGCGTCGAACGTTTCAAACTGATCAGATTGCTGATGACCTCACGCTTCTTGAAAACGTACAAGCGATTGCGGACCACGCAACATTTGAGAGTCGTGATGCAGAAAAAAAAGCGGTCTACGGAGCGATTGATTTTGTCGGACTATCACATCGACTCAACCGCAAAGGTGATGCGCTCTCAACTGAAGAGCGTCACTTAGCAGAAATAGCTAAGGCCCTCATCGGCAATCCAAAGCTGGTGATGCTCGATGAGCCAGGTGCTGGTATGACTGAAACCGAATCTGAACATTTACAAAAAGTGATCAAAGGTATACCGGGTTATTGCAAGGCGCAG